>PXDR01000005.1 GCA_003566335.1 Cyanobacteria bacterium T3Sed10_344R1 | reverse complement strand
TGCCTACTCCACAAGACCCCAACCCTAATCAGCCTCAGCCCGACCCCAGGGTCGTTTCTTCAGAGTCTGACGCCCTGGATGATTTGGCCCATGAGGCGGTAGCCCATCCTGGACAAACGCCGCCCCCGGCTGCCCCTGCCCGGACAGCCCCGCCTCGACATCCGGTAGTTGCGATCGCAGCCTTTCTCTGGGTCACCCTATTCCGCCTGGGACTGCTGACGGCAGGGGTAGGATTGGGCTGGGTTGCGGGCGTCGCCTTAGGGCACTACAGCCCCGGCAACATTCAAGATCCGCCGATTCAGGAACTTGCCCTCAGACGGGGGAATGCGGTTTGGCAACGGCTGCGGCAAGTGCGCCAGATCTGGCAACCCCCAGAATCTAGCACTCCCCCCATCCTGGCTGAGCCGCTGCCAGAACTCGACACCTCGCCTCCGACTCTCGATTTAGACGAGGCTGATCAAGTCGCCGCCGAGACTACCCTGTCTCAACTGCAAACCGATCTGGAGCAACTGCGCGATCGCACCACCGCCCTAGAAGCCGACCTGGGCCAGTCCCCGGCTGGCAGTACAGTGGAAGCCCGCCTCAGCACCCTAGAACAGCAGCTCCAGGCTGAGGCAGATCCTGAAAGCGCTGCCCCACCAGTAGATCCTGACGCGCTACCCACTCCGCCGAACGCGACCCCTTCCGCGACCACGCCAAGCCCTGCCGCCGCTCCGGCTGACCTTCCCTCCAATCGCCCTCTGCGGATAACCCTGCCCGCTGACGCCCTGTTTCAACCGGGTGGAGCCAGCTTTACCGCCAACGCTGACACGATCCTGTTTGCCGTCGCCTCTGATTTGGCTCAATATCCCGGAGCTAACATTTTGATTGGGGGGCACACCGATGATGACGTTGAGGCCGAAGACGAAGATCGGGCCACGGCTGCCCGCAGCCTCAGCTTTAACCAGGCCAAAGCCCTGCAAAATTACCTCAGCCAACTGCTGGGAGAAGACTACGCCTGGGTGACCGTTGGCTATGGCGCGACTCGCCCCGTGCAGGTGGAGGATGCCCCGGCCAGCCGCCAGCGCAACCGCCGGATTGAACTGTCCCTCGACCCCTGATTTTGCCCCCATGAAGCTTGTTTTTTTCGGTACGCCCCAGTTTGCCGTGCCGAGTTTAGCACGACTGCTGGCTGAGCCTGGGTTTGAGGTGGTTGCCGTAGTGACCCAACCCGATCGCCGTCGGGGCCGGGGTAAACAGCTGGTGCCTTCCGCCGTGAAGCAGGCTGCGGCAGACTGCCCGGTGTGGCAACCGGAGCGGATCAAGCGCGATCGCACCACCTTAGACCAGTTAGCGGCTGTCCAGGCCGATGCTTTTGTGGTGGTGGCCTATGGTCAAATCTTGTCCCCCGAAATTTTGGCCATGCCCCGCCTGGGCTGCATCAACGCCCATGGCTCCCTGCTGCCCCACTATCGGGGCGCTGCACCGATTCAATGGAGCCTGTACTACGGGGAAACCACCACCGGGGTCACCACCATGCAGATGGATGCCGGGATGGATACCGGCCCCATGCTGCTGAAGCAGGCCGTCCCCATTGACCTATTCGACAACGCCCATACCCTGGCAGAAACCCTGGCCCAGGTCGGCGCTGACCTGTTAGTCGAGACCCTGCACCAGCTGAAGGCAGGCAGCCTCAGCCCCCAGCCCCAGGATGACGCCGCCGCCACCTATGCGCCGTTGATTCAAAAGCTAGACTACAGTTTGGACTGGGGAAAAAGCGCGATCGCACTTCACAACCAAATTCGCGGCTTTTACCCCAACGCAGTCCCCCCCTTTCGCGGCGAACCCCTAAAAATTAGCGCCACCGTCCCCCTCGGTGCCCCCGACGTTTCCCTGCCCCCCGACTTTGCCGACTTACCCGCTCCAGCCCCGAGTTCTGCGCCGCCTGGCACCGTTTTAGCCCTGCACAAAACCTACGGCCCCGTGATTCAAACTGGAGCCGGAACCCTGCTGCTGCACCAAGTGAAGCCGATGGGCAAGCGTAGCCAATCTGGCTGGGACTTTATCAACGGCAGTCGCCTGAGCCTGGGAGAGCAGTTAGGCGAAGTCTAAAAGCCAGGCGACTGGGCGATTAGAATAGCTTAAATCCCTTTTATTCTGATGTTTGCCCTGGCGTTGCCTATGTCTGTCCTCGCGGCCCTGATGCTTGCCACTATTTTGTTTGGCTTTTTTGGCATTATTTTCAAGCAGAACTTGATGATGAAAATCATCGCCATGGACGTGATGAGTACGGGGGTGATTGCCTACTACGTGTTGGTTGCCGCTCGAACTGGCTGGGCGACGCCGATTGTCTCTGGGGTGCCCCCAGGGGCTTATGCGGATCCGGTGCCCCAAGCTGTGATCTTGACCGCGATTGTGATTGGCTTCTCGATTCAAGCCCTGATGCTGGTGGGCGTGATGAAGCTAGCGCGGGATAACCCCACCCTTGAAAGCCGGGAAATTGAAAAGAGCAGTACCCCATGAGTCTTTTATCCCTGGCGGCTAACCTGCCCGCTGCCTCCCCTGACGCCGCGCCCCAGGAATGGGTGATGCTGACCCTAGTTTGGATTGCCCTGCCGCTGCTGGCTGGATTCAGTGTGGCGTTGTGGCCTCGCTTAGGTCGCTACCTGGCCTTGTTCATCGCCTTACTGTCCTTGAGCTATGGGGTAGGGCAGTGGCTGCAACCGTTACCCCAAACCCTGCAGTTGCTGGATAACTTCGGGGTGCTGCTGCAGATTGATGATCTCAGCGTCCAGTTTATTTGGCTCAATAGTTTGGTGCTGGCAGCAGTGGTGATTTACTGTTGGCCCAGCAGTAAAAGGGCATTCTTTTATACCCAGATGATTATTTTGCACGGCAGCATCAATGCCGTGTTTATTTGCGCTGATTTCATTAGCCTCTATGTGGCCTTAGAGGTGATCGGCATTGCCGCGTTTTTGTTGATCGCGTATCCACGCAGCAATCGAGCCATTTGGGTGTCGTTACGCTACCTATTCGTCAGCAACACGGCCATGCTGTTCTACCTCGTGGGGGTGATTTTGGTCTACCAAGCCCATGGGTCTTTTGCATTTTCTGGACTGCTAGGAGCCCCCGTCGAGGCCACTGCACTGATTTTCTTAGGGTTATTGACTAAGGCCGGGGTGTTTATCTCCGGGTTATGGCTCCCCTTAACCTATGCCGAAGCCGACCCGCCCGTATCAGCGATGCTGTCAGGGGTGGTCGGAAAAGCTGGCGTGTTTCCCCTGGTGCGCTGCGCCCTGATGGTCGAAGAAGTTGCGCCCATTTTGCTCTCGCTTAGCCTGGGGACTGTCCTGCTCGGGGTGACCTACGCCATCTTGGAACAGGATGCTAGGCGGCTGTTGGCGGTAAGTTCGATTTCCCAGGTGGGGTTTGTGCTGGTGGCCCCGGCGGCGGCGGGGTTCTACGCCCTCAGCCATGGCTTGGCGAAGGCGGCCCTGTTTCTGGCCGCCGGAAATCTGCCCAGTCGGGATTTAGTCAAGCTGCGATCGCAACCCTTATCTCCCCAACTGTGGTCAGTGCTGGCCCTGGGTAGCCTGTCAATCTCCGGCTTTCCGCTGCTGTCTGGGTTTGGGGCCAAGGCCATGACCCTCAAGCAACTCAGCGGCTGGGCCGAAATCGCCATGACGGTGGCGGCGGTGGGAACTGCGATCGCATTTGCCAAGTTCCTATTTCTACCGGTGCAGTGGGGTCGCGCTGATCCGCAGACTCAGCCCCAAACTCAGCCCCAAACTCAACCCCAGACGGAGACTCCCGCCGCCCCAGCTCAACTCCAACCTGGTTTTTGGGGGGCCATGGTGGTCTTAATTGGCGGACTGTTTGCCGCCAACGGTCTGCACCTTGAGCTTTATACCGTGAACGACCTGACCAAAGCCTTGGTCATCATCGCCGGGGGCTGGCTGGCCTATGGGCTGGTCTTCCGCCATCTGCAAGTTGCCCTGCCCAGAGTTGTGGAAGAATTTGAAAACCTAATTGGCGTCATGAGCTTAGTTCTAGTCGGCCTATTCTGGCTGGCGATTCAGCAGAACCTGGGGCCAGTGCTTTAGCTCAAGCATTGATCAGGCGATTGAGCCATTCCTTTGAGAGACTGTTAAAGCGACGACTGAGCAAAACCGAGCCAAGCAACACTGCTCAACCCAAAGATATCCCCACCCTCGCAAGCCACGAAATTGAAAAGAGCAGCGCCCCATGACCTCTCTATTGCTTGAGCAGACCCTATTGCTTGGGCAGACTCTGCCGTTGGCTAATTCAGATGCGGCCTCGCCAACCTGGGTGATGCTGACCCTGGTGTGGATTGCCCTGCCGCTGCTGTCTGGGTTCAGCGTGATGCTGTTTCCCCGGCTGGGGCGCTACCTGGCCCTATTTATTGCCCTGGTTTCCGTCAGCTACGCCGTGGGCCAAGGACTACAGCCCCTGCCCCAGACCCTACAGCTATTGGATAACTTTGGGGTGATGCTGCGGGTGGATGACCTCAGCGTCCACTTCATTGGCTTGAATGGGCTGGTGCTGGCGGCCATTACGGCGTACTGCTGGGCAGGGCTCAAAAGCGCGTTCTTCTATGCCCAGATGATTATTTTGCATGGCAGCATAAACGCCGTGTTTATTTGCGCCGATTTCATTAGCCTTTATGTGGCCTTAGAGGTGATTGGCATTGCGGCCTTTCTCCTGATTGCCTATCCCCGCACTAATCGAGCGATTTGGGTGGCGTTGCGCTACCTGTTTGTCAGCAATACGGCCATGTTGTTCTACTTGGTTGGGGCGATCTTGGTCTATCAAGCCCAGGGGTCTTTTGCCTTCACGGGGCTGCGAGGGGCACCGGTCGAGGCCACGGCGCTGATTTTTCTGGGGCTATTGACCAAGGGCGGGGTGTTTATTTCGGGGCTGTGGCTGCCCCTAACCCATGCTGAGGCAGACACTCCTGTGTCAGCGCTGCTGTCGGGCACAGTGGTGAAAGCCGGGGTGTTTCCCCTGGTGCGCTGCGCCCTGATGGTCGAAGAAGTTGCACCCATTCTGCTTTGGTTTGGCCTGGGGACGGCCCTACTCGGGGTCACTTACGCCATTCTGGAGCAGGACGCTAAGCGGCTGTTGGCGGCGAGCACGATTTCCCAGGTGGGGTTCGTGATGGTGGCCCCAGCGGCAGCTGGGTTCTATGCCCTCAGCCACGGGTTGGCGAAGTCGGCCCTGTTTTTGACGGCAGGCAATTTGCCCAGTCGGGATCTGTCTAGATTGCGATCGCACCCCCTCTCCCCCCAACTTTGGGCTGTCCTAGCCCTCGGCAGCCTGTCGATTTCCGGCCTTCCCCTGCTGTCAGGGTTTGGGGCAAAGGCGATGACCCTGAAGCAGCTCAGTGGCTGGCCAGAAATTGTGATGACGGTGGCGGCGGTAGGAACTGCGATCGCCTTTGCCAAGTTTCTCTTTCTACCAGTGCAGTGGCGCAAACCCGAGTTTGAATCCGCCGCCCCGCCACCCAAACTCAAACCCGGCTTCTGGATCGCGATGGTGATTTTGCTCGGCAGCTTGGTTGCGGCCAATGGTCTGCACCTCGACCTCTACACTCAGGAATCGCTCACCAAAGCCCTGCTGACAGCTGCCGGGGGCTGGCTAGC
>PXDR01000122.1 GCA_003566335.1 Cyanobacteria bacterium T3Sed10_344R1 | reverse complement strand
GCCCCCGTCAGACCAGACTCAACATCAGCACTCACCCCCAACAACTTTTGAATCCCCGCCAGCCGCTCCGCCAAGCGACGATTCTCCACCTCCAGCGCCCGCTTCTCCTGCTCCAGCGCTTGTAGCTTCACCTTGGCAGCTTCCAGCGCCGCGCCCTGATCGCCTTCCGTTTCCTTCCCTTTTTGCGGCAGCGCCCGTAGCGCTGTCCCCCCAGGCTGCTGCTGCTCCAGCGCAGCCCTCAACGCATCAATTTCCCGCGTAAACCAAGCGATCGTCTGAGCAAACTCCGCAATCTCCACCACCTTGCCCGAACTGCCCGAACCATCCGAACCATCCGAACGCACCTCCTGAGACTCCCGCTCCATCCCCTCCACCAACGCCCCGAACAGCTCCGCCAGACTCCCCGTCACCCCCCGACGACCCATCAAATCCTCCATTTTCTCCAAGTCCCGCTTGAACACCTGAAGTCGAGTAACCGGCTGATCAGACGTGGGTTTTTTGGAAGTCATCCTCTCTACCTCAGCGTGTTCAACTTCAACGTCAACTTCAAAATCTGTGGGCAAGGCACTGCCGCCGCCAGCTTTGTTACTCAAAACCTCAATCACCGCCAACCCCGGCACCCGGCCCAACTTGATCCCCAACCGACCATCCCGATTCCCTGCCCCATCGCCAATGGCATAGTCGTCATAGTTAGAGCGAGCCGCATAATTCGGTAACTTCACCCCCGCCTCCGTCAGCGTGAAATGGCCCTGAATCTCCGCCTTAAACAGATGCTCCGGCACCGACGGCGGACAATACCAATGAGCCGCAATCGTGGCATAGACCGCTCTGAACAAATGAGTGTAGAGATTGTCCTTGCCCGTCCGAGCCGGAACCAGATCACTAAAAAGCAGATTGCACTTTTCAGCGATCGCAGCACTGTAGAGCTGATTCACCCGCTGCTTCGCCTGCCGCTCCGAAAGCCCCCGAAAGCTCGCCCCCGTCCCCAACCCCTCCTGAAGCCGCTCAATCGCCGCCAACACCGTCCGAGCCGGAGCCAAAGTTGGAATCTCAATCGTGACATCCTGAGCCGACCTATCCTTCTTCGCCATGCGACTGAAATTAAGACTCCAGGGCGACCGCAGAGAAAACTCAGATAGCAGAACCTCGCTAATGCGCCGACCCAACAGCACCGCCAGCCCAGCCCCCACATCCGACCACTCCGCCTGGTCAAGCAATCCGGTTGCCCGCTCCACGATGAGTTCAGCCTCATCACTAGAGATAAAGCGAGTTTCCCGGTCAGCAATGCGCTCCCGCTGCTGGTCATTCAGTTGTCGATACTGATCAGTAGAGAGAGCCACCAGTGGAATGGCTGGATGCTGCTGATCAAACACCTTCAACGCCTGCACCACATTGGAACGATAGTTTTTCTGCTTCTTAGGGGTATCGAGCATCCGCGAGTCAAACTCATCCTCCAGCTCCGCCGCGAACGCAGAGGGGCTAATCTCCCCCAGGACAAGCTGTTTGAGGTAATCGCGGATGAACTTCCGCAACCACTCCGTCGCCCCCTTCTCCGTGGCCAGGGCTAGTTTGTCAGTGTCAACTGTCATATCAGTTCATTATCTTGCTTGGCCGCTTTTGTATCATAAGCCAAGCAAGAAAGAAAAGATAGGCTATGGTGAGCCAGTTATCAATAGAGCGCTGAGGATTTCAACGAAGCCGTCGAGGTGCCGTTCGTCCCAGGGCTAGAGCGATTAACTGTAAAACCCAGGTAAGTCAGCACTTTTGAGACTTTTTGCATCAACAGGGCGGGAACTGATACAAAGGAAAATGACGCTGCTGCTGTAGTGAGTCATCAGTATGTTGAATCAAGAAACCTCAAAAAAGCGCAGTCTCAAGCAAAAGGCGAAATGGGCTGCGATGGGTTTTGACCAAATGCCCACTATTCTGGCCGCAGAGCTGGGAACCTAGCACACTCTCTCGACATTTTTCTTGCGCTTACCCTGGGATGCGATGGTAAATCTGTAGAGTCCGGGGGGTACGGCATTAGATTGCTTGGGAATACTAAATATGGTTATACGCTTTGCATCTTGCCCTGCTGGTTTATGCCTTGGAACCGACATTCTGCAGGTTGACGATTATTTTTTCTTGTGCATTGTCTGAGTCAGTAGCTGAAAGTGTTGCTACTGAAAGATTTCAGAAATAGAGCAGCTTACTGCCCTAGACGATAGCTTAACGATTCGCAACCATCAAGGCAGTGAACTCGGAAAACAGAGATCGCCATTTATCAGGGCTTTCGGGCGGTGCGAAATCAACACACAGAAAATTTTGTCAACCTGCGGAATGACGGTTGAAAGCAACTTATGCCTGACTATAATCACTCTTTCTCATGTGTTTGCGGCTTTTGTAGTGGCGTTAGCGTTAGCGGCGGTGGTGGGCAACGAGGATACTTAAATCTCAGTAATTCCTTAGCTTCTATCTCAACTCCAAAAGTATCTCCCACTCCCCAAACTGATGAAGCGCAAACCTATAAGACTAACTGTTGGTGGTGCGGCGTAGACGTGTGCTACCACACAAATGGATATGGCGATTCTATTCTATTTGATAGTTTAGGTAGTCCCTGGGCAGTCCATCCTTGTTGGGAAGAGCATAGAGAGAAACATAAAAATGTCGAGATTTTTGATCTAAAAGTTGAACAGTTTAAGTGCTTAGTGCTTTCAGGTGCTATTCGTAGACTTCAAGCGGAAGGGGATATCCCAACAGAAAATAATGTGGCTATAGAAATGGGTATCTCTGTTGAGGATTTACAGCGGTGTTATAAGAGCCTATATGTAATTATCTCTAGAGCATATGGTCGGATTGTTTTAGCTAAAGGATTTTAAGAGTTCAGATTAACTTGCTGGCTTGGATAAACTCTCTTTGTAGTCAAGTAAGCGTTAATAATTTAACTAAGGTTCCGCAGATTGAACTTTGATTAAGTAGAAGTTCTATGATGTAGCCAGTTTCACATATTTGCTTTTTGATGAAGCCTAGAATGACCTAATCATCTGACGATTCAGACCCTGTAGCAGAGAGATCAGACATCAGGCGCAACATACAGGAGATTTGAAACAAGACTAAAAAGCGTAAGACCCTGAAAACTAGCGCCGACTGGGTTCTGCCACAGGATTGGCGGCTACCCCTTGGTCAATCCAAGGCAGAGTCAAGGTCATAATTTGCTCAAACTGAAACTCTTCGGTTAGCTGTCGTAGGGAGCCAGCAATCCCCAGGTGCTGTGCTGGCAGTCCTTCGAGCAAATTGAGAATTTGCGCATCACTGCCCTGGGCAGCAGCTTGATACAGTTGTTTGAGCCAGGGGTGAGGGAGATGAGCTAGCGCTTCAGCAGCCAGAACTGACTCATCGGGGTTTGCCGAGGGCTTAGCGTCATCGTAGTAGTCGTAGCGTAGCCCAAGATATTGGCCGATGCAGGTCAGCAGTTCATGGTTAATGAACGGCTTGCACATACAGGCATCGCAGCCAGCCGCCAGCATGGCAGACTGCTGCTCTTCAAAAGCGGTTGCAGTGAGGGCAATGATCACCGTGGGTTGGGCCGGGGTCTGTGCGGCTTCTCGCTGTCGAATTTGCCGGGTCGTTTCATAGCCGTCCAGAATGGGCATTCGCATGTCCATCAGCACCAGATGGGGCTGCCACTGCTGCCACAGGGTCAAAGCTTCTGCCCCATTTTCAGCCGTCTGCACGTCAAACCCGAGGGGCCGCAACAGCTTAGTCAGCAGCAGCCGGTTAGTCGGGTTGTCTTCAGCCACCAAAATTTGGGGGGCAGGCTGATCCGGCGCTAGAGCTTTGATGCTGCGCTGGGTCAGGGTCTGTGCTGGGGTTGGGACAGAGACCACTTCAACCGGCAGGGAAACCTGAAAACAACTGCCGCTACCCACAGTGCTTTCGACCGTGAGGCTACCGCCCATCAGCTCGACGTAGCGGCGGCTAATCGGCAAGCCAAGCCCCGTCCCCTGGCCAGAAGCCAGCCCAGCCTGAGCCTGCTTAAATGGGTCAAACAGCGTGGCTAGTTCTGCCTGATCGATACCGGGGCCAGTGTCGATCACGGCAAAGTTAAGCTGAACCGTGTTAGCTGCGGTAACTTCAGTAGAACTGTCATCGCACCAAACTCGGAGCTGAACATCGCCCTGGTGGGTAAATTTGATCGCGTTCCCCAACAAGTTGAGCAGCACCTGACGCAGCTTGCCTTCATCCGCCTGAATGTAGGTCGGCAGCTTGTTGCCGTGAATTACGCAGAGCTTCAGCTTCTTATTCTTCGCCTTGAGCTGGAACAAGTCCTTTAAGTTCTCCAGCAGGCAGGGCAGCTCAAAGTCCCGGGGGGTACACACCAGCAGCCCAGCCTCAATCTTGGACATCTCTAGGATGTTGTTGATTAGTCCTAGCAGGTGCTCACCGCTGCGGTTGATGATGTCGATATAGTTGCGGGTGGTTTCAGGCAGGGTGTTGTCATTGTGAATCAACTGGGCAAACCCGAGGATGGCATTGAGGGGGGTGCGCAGTTCGTGGCTCATGTTGGCCAGAAACTCACTTTTGGCTCGGTTGGCGACTTCGGCGGCGTCCTTAGCTTTTTTCAGGGCTTTGGCCTGCTGGCGGGTGCGGCCATACAGCTCTGCCTGCTGAATGGCTACTCCCAACTGGTGAACCACCTGCACCACCATTTGGGTTTCAGCCTCATCCCACTGACGGGTGCCGGTATTTTGATAGCAGGCCATCAACCCCCAGAGCTGAGCCCCAGAAAAGATCGGCACAATCAGGTAAGCCCGGGCCTGGAGCTTTTCTAGCAGGTCAAGATAGCAGCGGGAGAACTCGGCAGCGTAGATGTCTGAGACGGCAAGGTAGTCAAAGTCCTGGGGGGAAATCCTCCCGGCATTGTCCTTGAGGTGAGTATCTTCAATCAGGACTTTTCCCGGGGGATTGCCTTGGGCCACTGAGCGAACGGTGCAGCGGGGCTGATCGAGGGCGCTATAACTCCAATGATGGTGGTAGTCAGGGTTTTTAAGCAGAGGCTGCCAGCCTGGGGTGACGGCTTCAGCAATGATGTGTCCGCTCCAGTCGGGGTTGAAGCGGTAGACTACAGTGCGATCGCAGTTGAGGGTGCGCTTCAGTTCTCGGGTTGTAACGGCAAAGATGCGTCCCAGATTGAGGGACTGGCGCATCTGGTGAATGATCTGGCTGGTGGTGTGCTCCCGGTCGCCCCCCTTCTGCAGCAGTCCTTGGGAGTTGCGCAGTTGAGTATTGGCGATAGACAAAGCCAGGGTGCGCTCTTCAACTTGCTGCTCCATTTCGGTATAAGCCGCCTGCTCCTGTGCAATTTCTACCGCAAGCTGCTGGTTCAGCGCTTCTAGTTCTTCTGGCGATTTCAAGGCCAAGAACTCCGGCAGCCATTCCAGGAGCTTGAGAGCGGTAATGCAGGAGGTCAGGGCCGTCAGCGCCCGCACTAGTCCACTGATCCAATAGGCCGGGTACCACAGAGTGACAATATCTACTAAATGGCCCAACCCACAGAGAAAAATGAAGGCTCCTACCAAGGCAAACGCTTTGGAAAAAGCAATATCCCGACGCTGACGCACGAAGTAGGCCAGCAGCGCTGGAATTGAGAAGTATGCGATCGCAATTAAGAAATCGCTAACGGCATGGAG
>PXDR01000076.1 GCA_003566335.1 Cyanobacteria bacterium T3Sed10_344R1 | reverse complement strand
CGAGTCTGAGCCTAGCAGGAGGGTTAAACCGACGCCAAAATACCGTCTGTCCGTGACCAGCCCACCCTAAGGGCATCTCTAACTGCTGTTCATGATGCCGTTCATCATTTTAGAGGGCATCAGACGGCAAAGCGTGAAGAAAGCGCTGGCGTTACATCGACCAACAAAACGCCCAACGCCTCAAATCCGCGTCCAGGAAACGTGGCCCTGAAACGGATAGGTTACTAATGGCTTTGATTAGCCCAAAAACCTCGGTAGATTCTGTGAATTCGCCGAAATTTTTGAGTATTCACAATGCCAATACCTGACCAAAATTACCGGGGCGGCTAGTCCAGATCAGCCCTATCCCTTGACGTTCTAGATAAGGGAACTCAGGTGAGAAACCCCAGCCATCAGTCCAGATTGGGGCAGGCCAGTCTGGAAAAGTTGAGCTTGGGGAAATTCTGTGGGGCAGCGGGGTTGAACTTCACTGTCATGGCTTATATTATTTGGCGCTACCGCTTGAGATCTGGGGTAGAGTTAACCCCTAACTTAGGGGTAAGCCAGGCAAACCCAGGCTTGCCGCGCCTGAGTTTTTTATTTCCTGAACGAAAGTGGCTAATCTGACCTAAATTGTGTACCATTCGTTAGCACAAATCTCCTGGAAGCACAAATACCTATTTTTTAGAATTTCCGAGATAAAGATCGTCACCTTATTCAAGGTCGTTTATGCTTAGGCGTCTGCTAGCGACTCCGGTTCTGAGCGGTCGTCCTTTGAGTTCCTTTTTGAGTCCTTTGAGCGTAGGAATAGGCCAACAGCCGTGAACAGCCTCAAGTCACTATTTTCAAAAAAATCCAGGGGCGTGGGCGTGGAACTCACGCCAGAGCGGGTGAATATTGCTCGCTTAAAGAAGCAGGGTCAAAAGCTGAAGCTGGAAAGTCTCGCTTCCGTGGAGTTGCCTGAGGGCGTCTATCAAGAGGGGCAAATCCTCGACTCTGCCGCCATGGCCGAAACCATTCAGTCCGCCATGGTAGAGAGCAAGCTCAAGGTCAAGCAGGCATCCTGTGCGGTGCCTGGCCGGGCCATCACCCTAGTGATCCCAGTCCCGGCAGAGCTAGACGACCAAGAACTGCGGGACATGGTGCTCAACCAAGAAGCCAGCATCTATCTGCCGTTCCCTCGGGAAGAAGCCGACGTTGACTACCAGAAGCTGGGCTTCTTCGTCGATGAAGACGGCATTGAGAAGGTACAGGTACTGCTGGTGGCCGTCCGCAAAGAGGTCACAGATGCCTACATTGAAACCTTCCAGCAGGCGGGGCTAAACCTTAACGTGCTGGAAACCACCAGCTTCTCTCTCATCCGCACCATTCGTGAACAGCTCCGCAGCTTTACGCCTCAAGAAGCTGCGGCCATTGTGGACGTGCAGTTTGAGAGCACTGAAATTTCCATCGTGGTAGACGGCATCCCCCATTTTTCCCGCACGGTGCCCATCGGTACTTTTCAGATTCAAAGCGCCCTCAGCCGGGCCATGAACCTGCCCCCCTCTCGCAACACGGATTTACTCCAGGGGATGACCGTACCGGCTACGCCAATGGACAGTGTGGGCGCACCGCAGATGGGCGGCACCAACCCCGGAACGGCAGCAATGCTACGGGTATTGGGGGAGTTGTCGGACGAGCTACGGCGCTCTATCGACTTCTACCTAAACCAAGGAGAAGACATGGAGGTAGCTCAACTGCTGCTGGCTGGCCCGGGCGGAGCGATTGGGCAGCTGGACGAGTTTTTTGCCCAGCGTTTGAGTTTACCGGCGAGTCAGATTGATCCGATTGCCGCCCTATCTCTTGATGTTGATGAGGATATTCCCATGAGCCAGCGTCCTGGTTTAGCCACTGTTTTGGGCCTCGGCCTGAGGGAGGTATAACCATGTACGGTCTTGACATTAATTTCCTCAAAGATCGCGATATTCGGCCTGTGGCAGCGGCGGCAACTGCTCGTCCCCAAGCTGCTCCTGGAAGTCGGCAGCCGCTTTTGTTGGGGCTGGCCTTTGCCCTGATTGCTGTGGGGGCAGTGGCCGGGTACTGGGCCTTTTTGCAGCAGCAAAATCGGCAGCTAGAGCAGCGCCAAGCTGAGCTCGACCAACAGTTGGCGGCCCTGCGCAGTCAGCTTCAAGAGGTGGAGGCGGTGCGATCGCAAATTGCCATCATTCAGCAGGAGACCACCGCTCTAGTCAGCGTGTTTGAAGAAATCCGGCCTTGGTCAGCCTTGCTGCAAGACATCCGCAGCCGAATTCCTCAACGGGTTCGCCTAGAGCGCTTGACTCAAAGCGGCGGAAATGAAGGCGAAACTGCTGAAGACGGCACCCGCGCATTGCGCCGGGCAGGCAGCATTCAGGTGGAAGGGCAAGCCTGCTCCTTTGATGACGTCAATGACTTCATGCTGGTGCTGCAACGCTCGCCTTTCTTACTCGGCGAAACCGTGCGCATTGAGTCAGCCAGCCTGCAAGACAGCCTACTCGACCCGGCAGTCGATGGAACTTGCCCCGGAGCCCGAGCTTTAGCCTTAGTCAACTACAACATTACCGGCGAGATTACCAACGTCCCCGCCTCGACCCTGCTGCAAGAGATTGAAGCCCGAGGCACTGTCGGTCTCGTCGCCCGGATTCGCGCCCTACAGGAAACAGGAGTTGTACAGCCATGACAGTTGGTGGAGATTTCATCCCAATTGATGATCAAGAGCTAGACGCTCCGACATATCCCACAGCCTTTGGCATTGAGCTCACTCCTCAAATTCAGGGCATTGGCATTGCCTTAGTGGGAGTCGTGGCGGCTGGAGTGCTGTTTAACTACGTGGTTCAGCCCGAGCGAGAACGGAACCAAGAGCTGACTGCTGCAGTTCAGGAACGAGAAACCCAGCTCGTCAACCAGCAGGCCACTCTAGCCAATATAGAAGAAATTCGGGCTGAGCTAGAGGAAGCGGTGCAGCAGCGACGGGAGATCTACAGCTTGTTCGGCAACGAACGCACCCTAGATACCCTGCTGCTCGACCTGAACCAGCAAATTGAGGCGGGTAATGCTGACCTCAACACCCTGCTGAGCAATGCAGGGGCCAGCGGAGCGCAGATTACCCGACTGCGTCAAGAAACTGAAGATATTGCGTCCCTAGAATCCTGGTACTCGGCGGCACTATCCCAGTTCAACCCTAATCAGGACGGCTCTGGGGTGATTGAAGCAGATCGTTATGGCCCTGAACTGGCTGGCAACTTTGAACTGCAGGTAGTGAACGTCACCCTACGTGGGTTGTTTCAGCAAACCCAGGCCATTGTCCGCAATATCGAGCGTCTCGAACCGCTGATCGTGATTCGGGACTTCAACCAAGGGCCAGCCTCTGTACCAGGTGGCGTGCCAGATGAGTTTGTGCGGGGCTTCTCTCGCCCAGTCACAACGACCTTCACCCTAGAGGTGCTGGTGCCGATTATCGATGCTTCGGACTTACCTGAGCCCGAAGCGGCAGAAGAGCCCGAAACCGAGGAAGAAGAAGCCCAGTAATCGGGTGACCTTCTGCTTAACGAAGCATCCCCGCTTCAGAACCGCCTAGCTTGCTATAAGGAGTGAACTGTGAAACGTCATCTTGGATTTGGGACATTTGGAAGCCTAGTTGCCGGTAGCGCCCTCGTGGTGCTGGCGGCCCAGCCTGCCCGTGCAGCAGCGACCGTAATTACGGGGGTCGCAGTCAACTCAACCGATGGCGGCATGCAGTTGATGTTTCAGACCCAAGCGGGCACGGAACCGCAGATCTTCACCATTAGCCAAAACAACACCCTGCGGGCAGACATCATCCACGCTCGGCTCAATTTGCCAGATGGCGAAAGCTTTAGCCAAAGTAATCCGGCCCCTGGCATTGACTCAATTACGGTTTCACCCCTGGATGCCAACAGCGTTCGAGTAACCGTTAACGGCACCAATGCCGCCCCTGCCAGCCAAGGGGAAAGCTTTACCGGAAATCGTCTGTCCCTCGACTTCAGCACTTCTGGACAAACGGCCCAAGCCCCCACCCCAGTGCCTGACGAAATCCAAACGGTGCCGGACAGTCAGTCTGCGCCCCAGATAGCTCAAGAGCCTGGCCCTAGTCAGACTCAGCAAAATCCTGACGTGATGGTGCCCAATCCTGAGGTTTCCATTGATGGCACAGTCGTGCCTCGGCCTCAACAGCGGCAGGCACCGCCCTTTATGCCCCGGGCAGTAGCGCCCCCTGTTGGTGACATCGCAGTTTCTGAAATCAATAGCAATCCCGACAGCGTAGATTTGGGTACCGCTGAAAGAGTACCGCGTTTAGTTTTGCGAGATGCCCCGGTGCGGGATGTTCTCTCCCTGCTCGCCAGAGCCGCCGGACTTAACCTTGCTTTCACTGATGTTGATGATGATGGCAGCCCAAGAAGTGCTGACGACGCATTAGTCGTCTCCCTTGATATCGAAAATGAGCCGCTCCAAGACGTATTCAACTACGTTTTGAGAATTTCAGGTCTAGAATTCAATCGGGTGGGCCGAACTATCTTTGTTGGCCCTCGATTACCCGATACAGCTCGTAATATCGTTGCCAGAACTTTTCGGTTGAATCAAGCTGATTCAGATACAGTTGCTGGCTTTCTCACAACCCAGGGTGCGGTCACTCAATTATCTATTGACGAGATTACGGTTGAAGTTATTGGTGGAGGAGAAACAGGTTTGCCTCCCCGACTAATTGAGCGGCAGACTCCTGTAGTTCGAGCATTGGAAGCGGAAGAAGGACGAGGGCCATTGTTGCTCACGGGCTTATCAATCTCTACTGATGAGCGCTTGAACACCATTACCCTTGTTGGAACCCCTAGACAGGTTGAAATTGCCAGCCAGCTGATAACTCAACTAGATCTACGTCGTAGACAAGTTGCGATTAATGTCAAGGTTGTGGATATCAATCTGTCGGATACCTCTAGTTTCGGCTCCAGTTTTTCTTTTGGGGTTGGTGACACAAACGTTCTTGGCACAGCGGGAGCTGGAATTGTCAACTTTGGCAACAATGCTCCTTCTGGTAGCAGTGTTGGATTGCCGCCAGGAATTCCAAGGGCGACATCGTCCATCTTGCCGTTTAACATTGTCCAAAACCTCTTGCTTCAACTACAAGCATCTATCACTAGTGGACGAGCGAAAATTCTGACAGATCCGACTTTAGTTGTTCAAGAGGGTCAGTTATCTTCTATCGCTCTAACAGAAAGTGTTCTAATTGGTTTTGATTCTGAAATCAGTGCCGAGACAGGGGCCGTGCTTAGTATCGAGCCTGAATTTGAGGATGCTGGATTAACTCTTGGAATTTCCGGAGTACGGGTCGATGATAATGGCTTTGTCTCTTTAGAAGTGGCTCTAGAAGTCAGCGCAGTTGGAGATGCCAGGGGATTTGTGACGCCATCAGGCATTTCACAGAATATTTTCACGATAAGACGACGAGAGGTATCCTCTGGTTTGATAAGGCTGCGGGATGCACAGACGCTCGTACTATCTGGGATTATTCAGGAATCAGAACGTACTACTGCTCGACGCATTCCGATCCTGGGTGATCTGCCAATCATTGGTTCCCTGTTCAGAAGTACTGGTACCCAGCGAGAACGGGCAGAGGTGGTTGTACTACTAACGCCACAGATTCTGGATGATTCTGACCAGGCGGTTTGGGG
>PXDR01000380.1 GCA_003566335.1 Cyanobacteria bacterium T3Sed10_344R1 | reverse complement strand
GGTTCTCGATTTTCAAGGCTCACCTCTAATCCTTGCCCTGAGCTTATCTCAGCCTCCCTAATTATTCCTTTTGTCAACCTGCGGAATGTCGGATACCAGACTAGGTTAACGCGCCATCGAATTAGCCCTTTGAGCAAATTTTGAACTTCTGTTTTGCCCTCTACTACGCATAAAACAATGACCGCTGCAAGCGCTGGGCCGACGGCATAAAAAATGGAAAGAATCTGAACATACGGTCTGTCAAAGGGGGCAATACCATGCGATCCTAAGGCTGCTGATATCATGCCAACCCATGAGATACCAAAGGCCAAGATATAGAACCAAGTAACGGGATATTTTCTCATTTTCTACTATTGGGCACCTCGATTAATTGCTCTTGATGAGGTTTTGGAAGGCTGCAACCCTTGAGAATACGTTGCCACTTCCAAGAAAATCTGGATTTTTCGAGGTGCCCTATTTGGTGCCCTATTTAGTAGGGGACATTTGCCGATATTTGGGACAGCGATAACTTCCCCACGGTGCAGACCAGCATCGCCGACATGTGATGGGGAAATTTATTTGGCAATAGGGGCAAACTAACTGTTCCCCAAAGGTGGTTTTGAGGTAGTGACAAATTTGATACTGGTTGCGTCGATTTATGATTGTTCTCCTATAGGTTGTTGTTGCCATCTCGGATCAATTGGAAATGCTAACCAACACCAAAAGTACAGAAAAATAAATCCAGGAATGACAATCGCTAAAACAACCGTGACAACCCGGATCAGTGAGAGGGACTGATGCCATTGTTGAGCGAGGGCTGAACAGACACCTGCAATTACTTTGTGGCGGCGACTCCGGTAAAAAACAGCAGGGATTTCGCCTGAAGTGCCGCCTGTATCTCGGGAGTGTCGATGTTGTAAAATTCCAGAAATCAGCAGCCCAATCGCGCCTAAAATCGCTGATGGAATGGCAAAAATTGCCAGCCAGTCTGACATTACCAGCCCAGAAATAACGTCTCCTAGCCAAACCGGGGAAGTACAACGAAAGCGGACAGCTTCCGCCGAGCAATCAAAGCGTTTAGCTAAACTGAATGCGCCCCCTCTCAGGAGGAACGGAGAAATTCCATAGACAACGCAAAGGCTCAACAAGAACAAGTGCCAACGGGTCGAAAGCCGTCGAAAAAATGCGATCGATGCGATCGCAGGGCCAACCAATAAAAATAGGCCAATCAAAGGTAGGTAAATCATGAGTTTTTCTGGATCAGTTTCCTTTGGGCGGATTGTGCATGAGTCATGGTTCAGTCTCTGGAGGTGGGCGTGGTCACACGATCGCTGCGAGTGAGAAAACGGCCACTGAAGCGCACCGGCAATGGGTCGCCTGACAAGGGCATGGCTAAAGAGCCCGGTCGCTGAGCGTGAATATGAAGGTGAGGTTCGCCGCTGGCCCCAGAATTGCCGACCTCGGCAATGGCGTCCCCAACGGCAACGGTCATGTCCGATTGCACCAACAGACTCTGGGGACGAAAATGGGCCAGGATGACCTCGAATGCGCCGCAGCGCAGAATCACATGATTCCCAGCCCGGTTGATCAGGTCAGCCTCTGGAATGGTCATATCTGGGAAGCCGTCAATCGCCTGCACCACCTGCCCTGCACAGGGAGCAAACACTGTCGCGCCGTAGATCAAGTACGCCGCAGGGTACTTAGGAACGATGCCGCGCGATCGCAACCCCCACCCATTAACCTGGATGATATCGGTGCCGTAACTTTGGCCCCGATAGGCTAGAAAACGCGGTACTGACTCGTCTAAAGTTTTTAGGTGAGCATTGATGCGACTATTGCTACCGCCATTGACGATCAGAAAATTGTTACCTTGTAGCGGAAAGGAAAGGTCAACAGCGGTTGCAGCAGCGGGAAACTGCCCCGTCCAACTGCGGGCTGCCTCATTGCCTGCATACACGCCAAAGGCCACGAAGCCCACAATCATCAACCACCCTGGCCAGCTCAATGGCATTCGGCGCTTGGGCTGTTGCCTCAGAAACCCCAGCCCCAACGCCAGCACAAATAGCACCCCATAGAGATAAGGAGTCCACCAGGGCGGAAAGACCCAGATGCCCAGACGGGCAATCGCCACCAAGGCGATCGCCGTCACCAGAGCTTGAACCCCCATACCTATCAGGTTTTGGGGCGGCCAAAAAGCCAACCACCCAATCAACACGAGGGGAAGCAGAATCTGGATCAGGATTAAGATCGTCATCGCAAACCTCGTTATTCCATCTTTTTAATCAGCTTGAATCGGCATCAATTTCCTCAGATCGGGTGTTCAGAAACAGCTAACCATTACCGATAGATGGCCTCATCAATGGTGGCGCGAAAAAACTCGCCTTCTGACTCAAATCGCTCAGTGCCGAAGTACCACCCCACCCGCAGACGGGCCGGAATCGTGTAGCCGCAGAATGTGCTTTCTGCTTCGACAATTGCCCCGAAGTCCACATAATGGTGTTCTGCACCGTCTGGATTGCCCCAGCGCGGCAGTTTCGCAGTTTTTAGCCGCCCTGCCTGGTCAAGGGTTAAGTCGAGTTCGGCCTGTTCACCCTGGGCCATAAAACTGGCATGGAGGTGCGATGCCGCTGGGCTGCTCCAGGCCACGTCACCTTGACAAAGCGCTGATGGCAACAGCACTAACTCGGTATGAAAGCGACCCGCTGCCGATCGGGTAATATCAACACCAGTTCCAGTCATCACCGGAAATACCCCCAACAGCTTCCACTGCATGGCCCCGACGCCATCGATGATCCGATCTGATCCCACGATCGGTAAACGGTTCATCCAGGCAGTAGCACTCCAAATAAAACCGCGATCCAAGCAAACGACCTGCTCTGCGGTGAAGGGACTCCAGCTCTTGAGCTTGATTTCGCCGTGCATTTTTAGGCGTACTGCTGAGGCGATCGCAGTTCCAGGTGCGATCGCATGTTCCAGATAGCGTCTAGCTGAATCTGGCAAATGAGCAAAGTCATTTGGACTGAATACGCGCTCCTGAGAGATAGCTAACTCCCATAAGTCATCGAGGGAAAGCGGTTTAGTTCTCATATCTCTAATGTATTGCCCCTCTCTTCATCGTTTTTAGTGGCTAATTGGGCTGGCTGTGCTAGAAGGCTGATGCAAGAGGCTATGCCAATCAGGCCAGGAGCCGCTAGCCATAGCCAGAAACCGAGCAATAGTTGATTCAGAGCAAGTTCAGCTACACCACCACTATCCGCAGGCAAGTTAAACCAAAAAGCTGAAAATGTTCCTCCAAAGCCAATCAGAACAGCAATCACCCCAGCTATGGCGGAGAACATATAGTGCTGCCGCATAAAAGCCGTGCAGCAAAACCAATAGATCGGATTAGCGAACCAGCCAATTGCTGGAATCTGTAGAAAAAATAGTCCAATTATGCCAAAGAAAGTCAGCTCAATCCCCTTCATGGCATAAATGTCATTAGGGTCAGAGGGAATTCCACCAATAGAGTCTATAGGAACTAGATTGAATAAAAGGCACGGTAGCGTCAGGGCTATGCCATAGAGGAAGAGTGATGATCCTAAAAAAGCAATTCTATATTTCACAAGCTATATTGATGGCCCTATCGAGTAGGAGTGTTTTCAGAAAGCGTTCTCTTTAGTATCAAGTAAAATCCAACATCATTCCCAAAAAATATGACGGCATCGAGATTGACAAATTCCCATCCTTCCGCAGAGAGTTGATTAAGATGGCGCTCAATCCTCCTGGCTTTCTGTTTTGTCGTTAAACATAACCAGTCGCTAATTACTTTGTATTGTGTTGCCACTGTTTTTCCTCTGTCCTTTGTTGGATCGCAATAGGCTCATGCCGTTGACTTTGACAACCCATTCATGTCAATTCATTTTTTAGACAGGATTTTTATCTGTATTTTTATCTGTAGAGGAAGACTAGCTAGATCTGAGGCTACTCACGGTAGCCAGTTTCACTAGTCTTCCAAGTGACGGTGGCTGTATAGCCCTAATCTCCTAGCAGACTCCTCAGCATCCAGGCAGTTTTTTCATGTATCTGCATGCGTTGGGTGAGTAGGTCTGCGGTGGGTTCATCATGGGCCTGATCAACTGCCGCGAAGAGCGATCGCGCCGTCCGTACCACCGCCTCTTGCCCCTCCACCAACTTACGAATCATGTCCTCCGCACTGGGCGCGCCCTCTTCTTCACCAATGGACGAGAGCGCCGCAAATTCTTGGTAGGTGCCAGGAGCCGGAAAACCCAACGCTCGAATGCGTTCAGCGATTAGGTCTACCGCCAACGCCAATTCGTTGTACTGCTCTTCAAACATCAAGTGTAAAGTGCGAAACATGGGGCCAGTCACGTTCCAGTGGAAGTTGTGGGTCTTGAGATACAGGGTGTAGGTATCAGCCAACAGGTTAGAAAGCCCTTGAGCAATCTCTCGCCGCTCGTTTTCTGCCATTCCAATGTTGATGGGCATAGTCTGCATAGTGATCTCCTAGATAATCTGGTGAGCAAAGTTTAGTGGACTATTGGTCTAAGGCAATTCACTGATTCATCCAGCACTATTAGTCATCATCTGACCAACAATTTTTTGTACAATCTGCACCCCGGTTATGGCCTGCCAACCAAATAGCCCCAGCACCCCCAAGTTCAACGAAACGTGGATGCTGCGAACCCAAGTTTTCTTTTGCATAAAGGGCACCAGCGCAGCTGAGGTAGAAACCAAACTGACGATGGCTAAACCGGCAAACAGGTGGGGGCTAATGACGATTTTGCCGCTGTTTAGATAGGTCACAGTGATGCCACCGACCGCTCCCATAACGATCAACGCCAAGAATATAGAGCCAATTTGATGATGCCGAATCGCGAATCGCCCCTTAATCAGCTCTTTTTTAGACTCGCCCTCTGCCAGCCTTGTTCGTCGAACCTGCACCCCCAGGTATAGGGTATAGAGTGCCAGGGCCAGCAAAATCCACATAGTAATGGGATGGAAAAAGCTGAGGTATGGTTTAAGCGCCGCTAGACTTTCTAAATTCATGATGCTTCTAAGAGTATTTGTGTGTCTTAAAGTTAGTTGGGTCGAACGTATTTTAAGGTGATCACTTTCCAACTATTATTCTGCTGAGTGCTGAGCATTTAGCGCGCTTGGAAAACGATCTGCTTAGAGGCGCTCGCTCCACTAATGGTCACTGTCCGATCCAGCACTTTGAGTAGGGGTGCTGAGCCAGCGAAACGTACAAGGCTCCTTATCTTCATCATTTTTAGATTCAAGCCAGCGTGTCGTTAATTCACGGCATTTTGAATAGCATGTTGAATCTCGTCAGGGATAAAAACGGCATACATACCGCGCAGGTCGCCTGCGTGAAAGTCGTAAGCCAAATCTTGAGGGTAACCATCTTTGACAAACTGCGGGCGGCGGTCTTTTGCCCCATGGCAGGCTAGACAGCTGGCTTCTACGTCAATGCGGCGGTAGTAGCGGGTGCCAGGCTGCTCATCCACAGTGGCTCGGCCCCAAAAACCAATAAGTTCTGAATCTTGGTCAAAATTAGCCAAGGCCATCTGGTCGTGGAGGTTGCTTGGGGCATGGTCTGGATTACGATACTTCGCCGCAACTTGCTTCACTTGCCAGCCATGCTCTTGGCTTAGCTGCAGAGCTCGCATCCCCACGGGGCGGCAGACTTCTTTCATGGTTTGCATCGTCGGGACTTCAGTGCTGCCTTCTAGGGAAGAGGCTAACCTAG
>PXDR01000623.1 GCA_003566335.1 Cyanobacteria bacterium T3Sed10_344R1 | reverse complement strand
TGGGGAAGCTTGGGTCGCAACCATAAAATTTTGAAGTCTGTAGGTTAAGAAATCGGACAGAAAGCAGGGGCAGACTCCTGCCGTCGGGCCAGCACCTGCTTCTTCTATATGGAATCATCTTTCGGCAACTCAAATCAACCTATCTATGGGGTCGAATGAGGTCGAATTGACCACCACGAGCAGCAACAATCCCAGTCCTCTCTCCCCATTTGCCCAGCGATTTGGCAAAACCGCGCCCCAGCGCCAAATCAGCTCATCCAGAATTCCTATCGTTTAGAGTGCCGTATTCAAGCCACACCAAGCAATCAAGGGAGTTTATCTGACAACTAACTGGCTATTGCCACCGTCTAGCGGCCTTGCAGCCTTTTTATGAGCGAACAGCTCAGTAAATAGCGCCAATAGAGTCTTAGTTCATACCTTGACCAAGAGAGCTTATTACTGAGACCAGCTATCCCCCCTAAAGTCAGAATAGAATATTTAAGACTGTATTCCTTAAGGTTCTATTGCTGTTGTTCATCTATGCCCAAAGATTCTATTGCCTATGTCTAAAGGTTAATTCAACACCTTTAATAAGGTGGTAATAGCAGGTTTATGGCCATTAAATTTTGTATATTTCTCAATCAATTTAATCGTTAAATCTATTTTATCTTTGCTAGTATCACGGAGAAGGGCAGGCAAGTTCCTTTATTTCAATCAAATATGATTGAGTTATTGCAACCCTGACCTTCAAGAACGATTTCACATCATCTTTAATAGAGGAATCTCATCATGGGTTTAGACGATAAAGCCAAAGCAGCAGCCAAAGATCTTGAAGGCAAAGCTCAAGAAGCTTCTGGCAAAATGACCGGAAACAAAGAAGCTCAGCTGAAAGGCAAGGCTAAGCAAGTAGAAGCCGACGCTCGCAAAACAGGCGAGAACGTCAAAGACGGCATCAAAGATGCAGTTGACTAAGCATCCTTCTTTAGGAGTGTTTGAAAAACAACCACTCCTTGGAAGCTGTTTTAGCAGTACCTACTGAGTATCTTCAGAGATCCGATAGGTCGTTGATCCGGGTTGAAAAACCCGGTGATTCACTGCATAACAGTGACCTACAGCAATCCCATTTGATTGCTATGGGTGGTCACAGCGCGCACTGGATAGAGTCTAGAGATAGCCAAATTTCTCTCTATATTTCTCTCTATTCACCTAAGTAGCCTCTGTGCATCAAATTAGGCGATACACCTACCTACTGAAGCGATATTCAAGTTGCTATTGCGTCAATAAACATAGCCAAATCTCATTATTGAGAAGCACTATGAGAAGTTGCCTAAGCCTTGAATTGAATATTCCCCTGCCCCACGGCAAGCGGGAGCCCAGGTGAACCCCATTATCCGATTCGATCAGCCCAAGAAATAGGAGGCCAATATGAGCTCAATTCGCAAAACCGCCCAACTCTTTCTGTCTATCACCCTAATGTTGGTGATCACCGCTGCTACTAGCTTAGGTCTAGCTACTAGTCCTGCTTTGGCAGGCATCGAGCAGCCCACTACCCAAATTGCTTGGGGATTCGGAAATAAAGCCGAGGCCACTGCCAAAGGGGTCGAAGGTAAAGTTCAAGAGTCTGTGGGCAATGTGACTGGCGATCCCAAAGATCAAGTCATGGGCAAAGTCAAGCAAGCCGAAGGAAAAGTCCGCAACACTGCTGAGAATCTGAAAGATAACGTCGGTCTAGAAGGCCGAGCCAAAGCAATCCAAAAGAACGTTGAAGGTAATCTTCAAGAAACCGCAGGCAAGGTGACCAACAGTCCTCAAGACCAGGCTGTGGGCAAAGCCAAGCAGGCTGAGAGTCAAGTCCGCAACGCAGTCGAAGACGCTAAGTCTGCTGCCAAAGACTTATTCAACTAGGCCATATCCCAGTTAGTTCCCATCAGTCTGCATCAGTCCGCTGTTTACGCTGCCTGCAAACCACCTTTAAACCACATCAAAAAACATGGTCAACTTAATCTGGACTATCGTTGCAGTCCTCGTTGTTCTTTGGGTTCTTGGCTTCTCAGTCAACATCGGCGGCGGGTTAATCCACCTGCTGCTAGTGCTGGCAGTCATCGGCCTAATTTATAACCTGCTTGCCGGACGTCGCGTCTAGGTTCCCTAAGCAAAGACTCAACCTAGAGTTTCCAATCGCCCCCCGAGTCATCTGGCTCGGGGGGCGACCCTGTATATGGGCGATATGTGGGCGATATATGGGGCATATGGCCCTGCACCCTACTCTAGATCAATCATTCTCTAGATCAATCATTTCCCCAGCTAGGGGCGGTGTGGTGCTTGGGGAGATCTGGAGCTGAACGGCTTGCTCATAGGCATAGGCGTAGCCCAGCAGCCTCGGTTCACTGTAGGCTTCTGCCATGAATGACAGCCCGACTGGCAGTCCGCCTTCGGTTAAGCCCATGGGTACTGTAATGTCTGGGAACCCCGAAATATTGGCTAGATACCCCGCCTCATAGGGATCGCCGACTAAGCAGGTGTACTCCACGTCCCCTTCTTCCAGGGTATAGAGCGGGCTCGCTGGGCAGCTCATGGTTGGGTAAATTAAGGCATCGACTCCAGCCTCAGCCATCATGTCCTCAACCTGTTGCCGCACCATCGGGATTTGGTTAGACAGGTTGTAGAGCAGTCCGGTATCGGCTAAGCCTTGACTGGCCAAAGACTGCCGCATCCCGTCTAGGCGAGCTGGGTTAATCGGCGTGGGCAAGTCGGCAATAGCTGGGGCAATGCTGGCCTGAATTAAACCCGCTAAGCTGCGCGGCAGCCCCAAAGGCAGGGTGCTGAGATAGGCTTCGATCTGAGATTTAAATTCATGGGTGACGGCAGGAGCCATGTAGGCCCAAGGGGATTGCAGCGCCTCAGGTACGTCAACCTCGACCACCGTTGCCCCCATTGCCTCAATCTGTTCAATCGCCGCCTGGGTGAGGGCGTCTACCTCCGGGTTGCCGCCCATGAAGTCACGCAGTAGACCCACTTGAGCGCCGGTTAGAGCCGTTTCGTCTAGGAATTGGGTGTAGTCTGCGATCGCAGCTTCATCCCCCATCAACGTTCTAGGATCGTCTGGATCTGGAGCTGCCATCACCCCTAAGCCAATCGCCGCATCCGTCACTGTTCGCGCCATCGGCCCCGCCACATCAAACGATAGGGTCAGGGGAACAATCCCGCTACGGCTCACCAATCCTAAGGTCGGTTTGATGCCCACCAGCCCCGCCACCATAGCCGGGCCACGAATCGAGCCTGCTGTATCGGTGCCTGTCCCTAAGATGGCAAAGTTAGCCGCAATCGCCGCTGCCGTACCGCTGCTAGAACCTGAAACGTCATAATTCACGTCATAGGGATTTCGGGTGAGTCCCCCCATTGAGCTATAGCCCAGCCGCCCGTAGGAGAGGGCAAACTCGCTCATGTTAGCCTTGCCCAGAATAATCGCCCCAGCCGATCGCAGCCGCTGCACCACAAAACCATCGGTCAAGGGGAACGCCTCGGCGAGTACCGCCGACCCAGCCGTTGTGGGTAAATCTGCCGTATCGTAGTTGTCCTTGAGGATAATCGGTATTCCGTGGAGCGGCCCCTGAATCTGTCCCTCATCCCGCAGCTGATCTAGGGCAGCGGCTTCTGCGATCGCATTAGGATTGACCGTAATCAGAGCATTGATGGCCGGGCCTTGGTTTTCGTAAGCTTCAATTCGATCTAGATAGAGCTGCACTAGGGTCTGGGCATCTAACGTGCCTGCCGCCATCGCCGTTTGCAGATCATCAATCGTCGCTTCGGTTAATGCAATCGTTTGTCCTAGCGCCGGTTTAGCAAATGTCGTCGCTAACGCCACCCCAACCGCTAGCGCTACCCCCCCAGCCTGACTCAATCGACTCAGCATTGGCTTGCGCCCCACACAACAGCCTCTTTAACCTAGGCCAGCCGGTAAGAAGGCTTTGTACCAAGAACTACCGAGGGCTCCGACAGACCATACTGTTTCAATACCCGTTCTTTTTCTGGGGATTTCGGTCTAGCCTTGACTGCATTAGGCCCATGCAACACCCCAGTGTTACCCGCCAGGAACCCAAGCCCATGAGCGCCCCTATTTCCTTCAATCCCAAACAGCAGAAGGTGATTGATCATATTGATGGCAGCCTAGTTGTCTTGGCCCCAGTGGGTACGGGCAAAACCTCTGTGCTCTCAGCCCGAGTCGCCAAGGCCATTCACAGCGGCATCGCGCCCAGCCGCATCCTCTGCCTCACCTTCACCAACCGAGCCGCCACGGAAATGGGCAACCGTTTGGCCCAGTCTCTACCCCAGGTTTGTCGTCAACTGACCATCAAGACTTTTCACGGTCTCTGCGCCTGGATGCTTCGCCTTGAAGCCCAAACCATCGGGCTTCCTGCTGACTTTGTGGTCTACGACGACAGCGACTGCTTCGACATTCTGAAGGCATTGTCTCGCTTAGAAAAAGATAGTGAGGTGCGGGACTTAATAGGCGCTATCGAAGCATGCAAATCTAGAGCCCCTCAGACGCAGCTTTCCCTAGAGCTGACCTTGGGTGACCTCTTCACCACTCTTGATCCACCGGCTCGCCTGGTCGCCCAAAAATATCAAAAAGTCCTCAGCAATCGTCACGCCCTCGACTTTGCCGACTTAGTCTTTTACACCCGATCCATGCTGCAACTGATGCCCGCAGTTGCCGAACGCTGGGCCAACCGCTTTGACCTGGTGCAGGTGGATGAAGTTCAAGATACCCACCTAGGAGAATATGAAATCGTCAGTCACCTAGCTGGCAAAAGCCGCAACCTGGCTCTGATTGGCGACCTTGACCAGACCATCTACGCCTGGCGTGGCTCTGAACCTGATGTTGTCCTAACCAGATTTAAAGCCGAGTTTCGCCCCACCGCCTACGACCTCTCGCTGAACTATCGCGCCACCCAAACTTTGCTCCAGGCGGCCTCTGCCTTTGCCGATCAGTTTAAGGAACGCCACACCCAAATCACGCCATCGCCAACCTGCGATATCGGCGAAAAAATCCGGGTGCATACTGCCGCCAATGAAGCCCAAGAAGCTCAGTGGATTGCAGCCCAGATCGCAACCCTAGCCCAGAACACGGCGGATTTTCGGTATGACCGCCTATCTATCCTCACGCGCACCAATCGACGGGCACAATGCATCGCGGCGGTGCTGATGCAGGAAGGTATTCCGTGCATCACGGTGGAGCAGTACCAGTTCTTTTTGCGCCAGGAAATCAAAGATGCCTTGGCCTATCTGCGCTTCATCACCAATCCCTTTGATACCGGCGCATTTAGGCGGCTTGTGACCACTCCTAGGCGAGAAATTGGTCAAGAAACCCTCCGCGCAATTTACCGAGAAGGTCAACCTTGCGGCTTTCGCCTGATTGATTTGGCCAAGCCCCAACCGTTTATGAATGACGATCCCCTTGGGGCTGTGATTGAGGGGTTTCTCAACGACACCCTGGTTGTCTTTGATGTTGAAACCACGGGTACCGCTGTTGGCAGCGACATTATTGAAATCGCCGCAGTCCGGCTAGTCAACGGTGACGTCGAAGATCAGTTCCATGCCTATATTGCCGATGCCGCTGATGTTGGGGACTCTGAGCAAATCCACGGCTACAGCAATGAATTCTTGAAGCAAAATGGCCAACCTGCCAAAGCGGTGCTGGCGAGTTTCTGCCAATTTGCTGGCGCATCGCTGCTGGTGGGCCACAACGTTGGGTT
>PXDR01000347.1 GCA_003566335.1 Cyanobacteria bacterium T3Sed10_344R1 | reverse complement strand
TCTCCGCTGCTCGGGCCTGGGTCATTGCCGCCTCTAGCCGTCGCGGCGACACCGTCCATAACCAGAGATTCCCCGGAATCGGCTGCACAGACTCGGGGTTGAGGGTTGCTCTCAGGGTTGCGATCGCAGCTTCAGCCGCCTCAGCCTCTAAACCAATGTCCGCCGCCAACCGCAGGGTAAAGCGGTTGGCCACCTTCTCTAGCCGCAGTTCCTCACCGCCCCGCTGCAGGATCAACCCCGTTTGTCCAGCACCACTTATCGTCATCACCGCAATCTCGGTAGAGTTATCGGGCTAGGGTAGTCAAGCCCCATCAGCAATCAACGCCATCGAATCCACCACCGCCCCAACCCACCCCTTGGGGAACTCCTCAGCAAAGCTGATAGTCTATTGAGGTCGGGATGCGCCTACCTGCCGTGGGTCGTAACCGGTTATACGAACCAGCTACAGTAGAAGCCTGAAATAGCCTGAAGACCCCTCGCCGTCCGGTCTAGCGTGGTTGGGTCTAGCATACTCCCCAGGATTGCATTCGATTACGCCTTGTTTATTGGTTTGAGGTTGCGTTAGTTATGGCATTGGTTGCCCCATCCCCGGTTCCCCCGTCTTTTAGCAAAATCGTCAAAGGTGGCATGTTTAGAGCAGTCTCTTTCTTGAGTCTTCCCGCCGCGCTAGCCGCCCTAGTGCTGGCTCAGCCGATCGTTACCCCAGCTCAGCAGGCAGAAATGCCCCAAACGAGCCAGGCAAATAGCAGCCTCAGCATCAACGCAGGCCGCCGTCTGATGGATGAAGCCAGCACGGCAGTCTCTGCCGAAAATTATGCCGAAGCCGCCAGCAAATTGGGCGAAGCTCGGGATATTTTTAACCAAATCTCGACTTACTACCAAGATATTTCCGGCATGTTTTCCGGCATTGACACCCGCATCTCCGACAGCAGCCGTCGCCAAGCCCTAGAAACAGCACAAATGCGCGACCAGGCCACCTATCAACTGGCCCTGGTTCACCGGGCTCGCAACCGTCCTGACATGGCGGTGCCCCTGCTAGTCGAAATTCTGCAAAGCCAGCAACCCACCCGAGACCTGGGGCAGCGGGCCTATCAGCAGCTTTACGAACTCGGGTTTGTCGAACTGCCCTTTTCTGGCAGCACCTCCTCAAATCCCTAATGCCCGCAAAAATCTGACAGCATGGGTTAAAGGCGTCGGCGATTGATTCGACCGATAGCTTGCCCATGCTGTTTTTGTTTAGGGCCGTTTTCTGTCTCTATCTGTCTCTATTTTCTGAACCTGTTTAATCCTGAATTGGAGGGAGCATGATTACCCCAGAGTCCGTCACATCCATGATCAAAGCTGGATTGCCCGATGCCGAAGTTCAGGTGCAAGACCTAACCGGCGGTGGCGACCACTACCAAGTCACCGTTGTATCTACTGAATTTGAAGGCAAAAGCCTGATTAAGCAGCACCAGCTGGTCTACGGTGCCGTGCAGCAGGCCATGTCCTCAGAAGCAATCCACGCCCTGTCCCTCAAGACCTACACCCCAGCCACCTGGGCCGCAGCCGCCCAGTAGGGGCACCAGGCTTCGCCTTACCCAGCAGATTCTCCCAACCATCCTTGACCGTACCGACATCCCGTAGGGTGGGCATCGCCCACCAGACCTAACTTGGTAGGATCAGCAGGAACTTGTCTACCCTCACCCAATCAATCACTATGACTCCAGAACTCAAAGCTCGACTTGACGAACTCGTTCAGCAGCACAAAGTCCTCGTCTTCATGAAGGGCAACAAGCTGATGCCCCAGTGCGGCTTCTCCAACAACGTCGTGCAAATCCTCAACACCTTAGGGGTGCCCTACGAAACCATAGACGTGCTGTCCGACTACGACATTCGCCAGGGCATCAAGGAATACTCCAACTGGCCCACCATTCCCCAGGTCTACGTCAACGGGGAATTCATCGGCGGCTCCGACGTTCTAATTGAGCTGTACCAAAACGGCGAACTCCACCAGATGGTAGAAGTCGCCCTCGCCTCCTAGGGCAACAGCGCTCCCGTTGCGCGCACAACCCAAACGACCCGTCAGTCCAGGGATTTCCCCCATTGACGGGTCGTTTTCCGATGCAATGCCACCAAAACCTGCCCCCACCCACCCACGAACGATCCCCATCAATTACATCACCGGTTTATGCACATCACCGGATCGTGCATAAACCGGATCGACGGGGTGATTGTACGGGGGTGGGCAGGTTTGGCCAGCCAACAGCCAATAGCCAATAGCTAAAAAAATGTCCCCCCCCTTGACAGACCCTGGCAGATCTGTGATTCTAGATAAGGCCAAGGGACACAGACCCCACGGCCAAAGCGCTGAAAGGCGTTCTGCGGGTATAGCTCAGTGGTAGAGCGTCACCTTGCCAAGGTGAATGTCGCGCGTTCGAATCGCGTTACCCGCTTTTTAGGTTTCATTGTTCTAGCAGGTTGTCAGGGTTAGTCAAGGCTGCCCTCTCGGATGGTTAATGGGGGATTGGGTCTGCTGCGATCGCTGACCTTGTTTTCCAGAATTGGTTTGGTTAATGTGAACCTAGCGACTTAACCTCAGGCGTGAGCAAGCCGCTAGGATTAGGCTAGGTCGCATGGCTCGACCGCTGTTGTTTGATTGTGTTGTGTCCATCCATTTGCTGCGGTGGCCTGTGCGTTCACAAAAGAGTCAACGGATTGATTTGAACGCAGACTATCCCTGCCCCTGTCGGCGTCGGGGACGGATTGTGCCGATTACCCTGACTGAAGCGTTTGGCTGCGATCGCTGTCAGCAGATCTTTGTGGTCAAAGATGACGGGGATGCGATCGAACAGCTCGCCACCCACTATCCCTATAAGCGGGCCTGGCGCTGGTCGGGGCAGCAGTGGGTAGCGGCTCGGGATGCGCTGGGTCGGGGCTATTTACCCGCTTTTGTGGTGGCGACCTTTGGCGTGGTGGTCTTTGTGCTGTTGCTGGCGACCCTACAGCCTCCGGTTGGCGCTGGGATGGTGATGCGGGTGGTGACGGCGCTGCTAATTGCCCTACTGCTAGTGTTTATGTTTTGGCTGGCCTGTCGGCGTTAGCACCATGACCTATACCCTTTCTTCTCCTGATCACATTCACACTGCTATGGAGGCAGTGCAGCAAGCGTCATGGATGCTGGCGGGGGTTTCGGCGGAGCGGCGTAGTCGGGTGCTGGAGGCGATGGCGGCGGGGCTGAAGGCAGCGCTTGACGACATCCTAGAAGCCAACACCCTAGACCTAGAGGCCAGTCGGGAAATGGCGGTGCCAGATTTGGTGCTGGACTGGCTGAAGCTCACCCCAGAGCGCCTACAGGTGACGATTCGGATTTTGCAGCGGCTGGCGGCGCTCGGTGACCTCACCCCCCGGGCGATGGAGAGTGCCTGTGGGCACAGCAATAGTTTCTCTTACAGTCAGTTGTCGCCCTTGGGGGTGGTGGCGCTGGTTTACGAGTCGCTACCGGAGTTGAGTGCGATCGCAGCGGGTCTGTGTCTGCGCACCGGCAATGCTCTGATTCTCAAAGGCAGCAGCGATGCGAGTCAGTCAAACCAAGCGATTGTGCAGGTGTTACAAGATGCGATCGCAGCCGCAGACCTGCCAGAACACAGCCTGATGTTTTTCCCGGCAGATCGAGGGGACACCCTGCGCAGCTTAGTCACCCAAACCCAGTTCTTGAACTTAGTCATTCCTTACGGGCGACCGAGTTGGGTGCAGCAAGTGGTGCGCCAAGCCACCGTCCCCGTGCTGCCTGCGACTATGGGGAACTGCTACCTGTACTGGGGGCTCTCTGGCTCAGTGGATTTAGTGCTAGAGGCTCTAATTAGCAGCCACGACGGTCAGCCCGACCCGATTAACGGCATCGAGAAAGTGATTGTCCATGAAAGCCATGCTGGGGTGATGCTGACCCGGCTGTGGTCACGACTGCGGGAAGAGGGCTTTGAGATTCGGGGCGACAAAGCCTTGGTTGAGCAATATCCAGACCTAACCCTAGCTGAGCCAGAAGAATGGCGCAGTCCCTATCTCCATAACGTGATTGCTTTTCGCCAAGCACCCAGCTTGACCGACGCCATTGATTGGATCAACGCCCACACCAGTGGTCACGCAGACTGCATCATTACTGATGCCTACGATGAAAGCCGCCAGTTTGCCCGGGGCGTTCAAAGTGCGTCAATTCACGTTAATGCTTCCCCACGGTTCTCCCGCAATCCGGGCCGCAGCCGCGCCATTGCCCTGGGCATGTCCAGCTATCGCCGCACCCCCGGCGGGTTAATTGGTCTAGATGCCCTAACCACCTTGAAGCACGTTCACCTGGGCTGATTCTAGGCTCATGTCGGCTCTTGACGACTGGCAAGGGGGATTGCCGCACCCGCGAAATCCTCAGAGTTTGCCAAAATGTATCCGACGGTTCAGGTCAGCCCTGGCTGGCTGGTTGTCGTCAGCTTGTTTTACCCCATTAACCCTACAGCCACCGTTGCGGAGCGCCCTATGGATACCAACAACCTACTCAGGCAAATGCTGATGATCGGCATTGGCACCACTTCCCTGGTGGCTGAGAAGCTAAAGGATGTAACCGACGAGTGGGTGAAAGAAGGCAAGATTAACCCTGACCAGGCGAAAAGCTTTGCCGATGACCTGATGGCTCAGCTGAAGCAGGATCAGTCCAGTTTTCAGGCGAATTTTGACGAGCAGATGCAGCGGCAACTTCGCAACATCCTGCAAGACCTCGGGGTGCCCCGCCAGGCCGAAATGGATGAACTCCGGGGCCGACTTGACCGCCTGGAGCGTCAGATGCGGGACTTAGAAAATAAACTGTGGCGTTAAGGCCACGGGATACAATTTTGTAGAGTGCAATAAACCTGATGCCAGTCCAGGTCTAGGGTTCTGCGGGCTAAAAAGCGGCAGAATTTAGGCTGGGCTTGGGATAAAAAGCGACGAGAACAAAATGTTGAGAGCTATGCGTGAGATTTTAGTCAGCTTCAGCGTACTGATGGTGTGCGTCCTTGTGCTGGTCGTGGCCCAGTTCACCGGCAAGCCTGACCCTGCAGAAGCCGCCCCGGCTGCGGCACCTGCATCGGTAGAGGTTGCCCAATCTGCCGCTGATTTGACCGATTCTGTAGATACTGTTGATGCTGAGGAAGCCCCGTTGACCGCTGAGATGACCAAGACTGATTCCGGCCTGCAATATACCGACATTGAGGTGGGAACGGGTGCCATGCCGGAAGTCGGCCAGCGGGTAACCGTACACTACACCGGCACCCTAGAGGACGGCACCAAGTTCGACAGTTCCCGCGATCGCAACCGACCCTTTACCTTCACCGTTGGCATTGGCCAGGTGATTAAGGGCTGGGACGAAGGCGTCGGCTCCATGCGCGTCGGCGGCCAGCGCAAACTGGTCATCCCCCCCGAACTCGGCTACGGTGCCCGGGGTGCAGGTGGCGTGATTCCGCCCAATGCGACGTTGATCTTTGATGTGGAGCTGTTGAAGCTTGGGTAGCCAATAGCCAGCAGCCCTTACACCACCTGAACAACCAACGACACAATGCCAGCCACGATCATCAAAATGGCTGGCATTGCTTTTCGGGTTTTGAGGTAGCGACCAATGAAGACGCCGATTAGCAAGACAGTAATTGCGATCGCACCCCAAATGCCAACCGGGTTGCCCTGTTTAGCCAGGATGGCGCAGAGGATTAGCAGTACGCCGCTAATCGAGCCGGAGATTAGCGAGACTTTGCTGCGGGCTTGGGCATAGCCGAT
>PXDR01000539.1 GCA_003566335.1 Cyanobacteria bacterium T3Sed10_344R1 | reverse complement strand
TGCAGCAAGGTTGGATACAGTCAAGGGAACTTGGGGCTGAAGTATTCGTCTGCCTTTAGATAGAGTTAAGACCTATCTTTAGGTAGAGATCGGCCCTTAACTAGGGGTTGAGGCATTACAAATCACGCTTTCTTGGCCGGACGCACTCGATTCAATCCATCGGGCGATCCCGGCAAGCCAAAGCATTCGGGAATCAAGTAAATCATCATGGCCAACCCGATTCAGTGGATATCAACCCTCAGCCTCCTGGCTGTCGCTGGGGCCATTGGCAGCATTGCCCCGGCCGCCCAAGCTCAACCAGCAGCCGTCAGCCTAGCTGAGGTCGCCGCTGAACTAGGCTATTCCGAGCAATCCATAGACCTAGCCCTTGATTGGGTTCTAGATCGGGCCAGAGATGGGGTGGTGCAGCGATCCCTCACCCCGGCCCTACAGCCGGAAGTCAGGCTAGAACCCGGATTTCGGACGCGCAACTTTTCGGGGGTCAGCGGCGGATCAATTCCGATGAACCGGCTAGTAGGCACCTCTAGCACCCAGACCGGCCCCTGTGTCGGCTTTGCCGAGCGCCCCCCCGATCACCTGATGATCTTGAGTCAGTTCTTTGACGGCCTACAGGTGCGGGTTGAAAGCACCCGAGATACCACCTTAGCGGTGGTCGGCCCCGGCGGAGTCTGGTGCAATGACGACGCCGATGATTCAATCAACCCGCGCATCTCAGGTCAGTGGCTGCCCGGCAGCTATCAGATTTGGGTGGGGTCTTTTGCCCGCGATCGCTACTTCCCCTACACCCTAATCATTGAAGAAAACTAAAAGAAACCTAATGGGGATGCTTTAACAGTCCCGTTTGGTATGGTGCGCAGCGTTGGATTCTCCTGCCCTGAACCAACAGCCAGCAGCTTTTCTACGAACTTTGGCCTAATTTTGTCTCATGGATAGCTTGCCAAGGGAGCGTTAGAGGCGGAATGCAGAACATTGGCACCCAGCGGATGCCCGTTTCAAGCAACCGCTTAACTTAATTAGGCCAGCCCTGCCGGGGATCGCCTGTAAAGAAAGCTAACTATGCCTAAACGTTGGTTACAGAAACTCATCCCTTGGGATTATGGCCAAAGCCAGGGTGATAGCTTATGAATCAGCTTCAGAGTTTTGAGCGGCGGTTGTTCAGACCAGACTTGAATCCCAAGCGTGAAACAAGTCTTGAGCAACACCCCGCCACTGCTGCTGAGCCCCGGTGTGATTCTGCACCGATCCCCAAACCTGGCTTTAATTCAGTTACCCAAATGTACGAATTTAAAAAAGATTGGTTGAGTGCTGCTGTTACCGCTGGCTTAGGTGCAGGCATCGTAACGTCCTTCGCCGTTAGCCAAGGCCAAAATCCCTTCGTCGGCCTCAGCATCACCGTGGTTGCGGCTGGGTTAGCCGTTGCGTTTGACACCTTGGCGACCTAGCCCATTTCAGACCATCTTGGTCAAGTTTTCCTGTTTTCTCCGTGCTGTTTGACTGTTCGATCTCTGTTCCCTTGCCTCAACCTGCTTCTTTATAGGAGCAGGTTTTTTCTTTCTGATGTGTCAGCGGTTAATTTGTAAGCTTCTGTGAAATCCTACTCGCTTCAGCCAATTCCCGGCTAACAATGACTAAAGACTTAGACTCTGTCTACTTTGCTGTTACCGGGTCACTGTGATGTCTATCTTTCGTCCCGCCTCTCAGCCCGCTGCTTCACCCGAGGAGGACACCCAAACCCGGATTCTCAAAGCAGCCCAGCGCCTATTTGCCAGACGTGGCTATGGCGGCACCACCACCCGCGACCTAGCCCAAGCCGCCGGAGTGGCCGAGGGCACCCTATTTCGCCATTTTGAAAATAAAAAAGCCATCCTGGTCGCCGTCGCAACTCAGGGCTGGATCGACATTTTGACCGATCTGCTGACAGAACTCAGCGAAATGGCCAGCTACCAGGCCGTAGCCCAAGTGATGCGGCGACGGATGCTGAACCTGCCGAAAAACGCCGACATGCTCCGGGTTTGCTTCATGGAAGCCCAGTTCCATCCTGAGTTGCGAGAGCAAATCCAGGCAGAGGTGATCGACAAAATGACCGACGTTGCCGAAGCCTTCTTTCAAACCGCGATGGATCGGGGCACCTATCGCCCGATGAATCCCCGGGTGGTGGCCCGGATTTTTCTGGGCATGTTCACCGTGGCAGGCTTTAGCCAAGGCAGCTTAGCCGACGAGGAAAGTTCCCCCAAGGAAATGCAGGAGCTAGCGGAGGGGTTGGCGGATATCTTTTTGAATGGGGTGTTGCAGAAGTAGCTGTTGGCTATTGGCTATTGGCTGTTGGCCGGAGATCTCCGGGGGCCGAATCAAGCCAGAGTCACCGGTTAGAACAGCCTTCTACGCCTCTTTTTGGTGAGTTACTTCCACTACGGTATGGACGTTGCCACGGGGGGTGAAGTCGCCCTTAATCGTCACTGCTAGGGGATCGCAGGCGGCGACGAAATCATCCAGGATTTGGTTGATCGATTCTTCGTGGGAGATGTAGCGATCGCGATAGCTGTTGATATAAAGCTTCAGCGCCTTCAGTTCTGGTACCCGTTGGTCAGGACTGTAGGTGATGTGAATCGTAGCGAAGTCAGGATAGCCCGAGAAGGGACACTTACAGGTGAACTCTGGCAGAGTGATATCCACGGTGTAGCGCCGCCCAAGCCGAGGATTAGGAAAGGTGATCAGACGACCTTCCTGAATTTCTCGCTCGCCGTACTTCATTTCTGGCTGTGCAGCGTTGTCAGTCTCTTGGGGGGTGGCGTGGGTAGCAGCGTCGGTCATGATAGCTTTTGGCGGAGATTTTAGCGGGGGACAACAGCCTAAAGTCAGGCCCAATAACCATATTTACAGATCTATCCCCCGATCTATCGTCGAGATTTATGGAAAATCTTGACGAATACTGATGAGATTGTTCTAATTTGAACTACTCTATGGCTCAGTAACGCGAACGAACGAGTCTCTGGCTTTTTCGGACGACGCAACTCCACCCAAAACTGGCATGACTTCTGTGAATCCCAATCCTCATTTCCCGGCCCAGCCCCCCGCTGCCCCCAGTGAACGGGAAGGCGGATATGCGCCTTCGGTGCCGATTTCGATTTACCGCCAGCTTGCTGCTGAACTTCAAGCCACTAAAGGGGTTGTTGACTCCCTCAGCAGCCAGAACCAACAGCTGACTCGGCAGAACCAAATGCTGCGCCAAGAAATCCAGCGTGTGGTGCAGACCACCGTGCAGCTAGGTCAGTTTGCGGGCGTAGCGCCTCAGAACAATGGGAAGGTTGCCCCCGCTGCGTGGGAAGAGGGTCGCCTTGGTGGCCCTCCGGTGCCCATCCCCAGCCAAGATGGCCTCTCACCTCGTCTGGACGGCAACAGTACCACCAGTCGGCCCCAACCCATCAAGGCTCTAGACCGGGCTTTGACCCAAGGAAAGTTATTCAGCGAGACGGGGGCCGCGCCCAACCATCCAGACAAGCAGGCCCCCAGCCGAGATCTGGGCGGACTGTGGCTTGCCCTATCGGTGTTTTTGATTGTGATTACGGCGTTTGGGGCTGGATTTATCATTATGCGGCCCATTTTGAGCAACAACCGTTAAGGTTCGCTCAGAACCGGTTGAACCCATGCCAGAATGGGAGGACACCCAGACTAAACTGTAGCTATCGACACAGTATTAGGGCCGCAGCCCCCGTTAGACATAGGGCTACCGTACGCAACTGCCAATAGGGAGAACTGAGCAAGCGATGAAAAAGATAGAAGCGATCATCCGTCCCTTCAAGCTGGATGAAGTCAAAATTGCTTTGGTCAATGCGGGCATTGTCGGCATGACGGTGTCTGAGGTCAGAGGCTTTGGTCGCCAAAAGGGGCAGACAGAGCGCTATCGCGGCTCTGAATACACGGTTGAGTTCCTACAAAAGCTCAAGATCGAGATTGTGGTGGAAGAAAACCAGGTAGATCTGGTGGTTGAGAAAATCATCTCTGCCGCTCGAACTGGGGAAATTGGCGATGGCAAGATCTTCGTCACGCCCGTGGATGAAATTATCCGTATCCGCACCGGAGAGAAAGATCTAGAGGCGGTCTAGGCTGCTCACGAGGCGCACTAACGCCGAAACCCAGACAAGAGCAACAGCATCCTCCATTGCCCCTTCGAGGCGGTGGGGGATTTTGTTATGGGGATTAAAGCGCCAACGTCACAGCCCCAGAATTATGGCTGCGGCATTATGGCGGCAGAATTTCAGAATGATTGAAGACTGGGGAATTCTCTCTCTTGGTAGATTGAACGAGGCACCGCAATTCAAATATTGTTAACGAATGTAAAGCTCCCTAGGATCTGATTGTGAGGCGAGGGAGTTCGCACAGGATAAGCCTTACTAATGCCGTCACTTGACCCCCAGCAGGTGCAGCACCATCTGGATCGTTGGGTAAAAGATTTTCTCAGTGTGCCTCAATCTGAGTTTGCTAGTTTGCCCCCTTGTCCGTACTGCCGACAAGCCTGGTTAGATCAACGGGTTGAGGTGCGCTGTTGCCAAGACTGGACTGATATCGGCGCACACTTGCTTGAACTCCCTCAAACTTGGCAAGCAAATTGGGAGGTGCTAATTATTGCGACTCAGCCAGACTGGCTTGGGGGCTGCCAGTTGATTGACCAAGTTCGGCAGTTGAATCAATGGTTAGCGGGTCATGATTTGGTAGCCCTAGTGGATCATCCAGGTAACCCACAGACAACCCTCAGCCATGTGGATACCAGTAACGGTACGTACCTGCTGGTGTTGGTGCAGCAGTTGCGCTCGTTGCAGGCAGCTAGCGCCCATCTACGGGAGAAGACTAGCTACTATCACCACTGGGCCGACCAGGATTTGGACAATATTGTTCACTGGCGATCGCAGCTCGTTTAGCGCCCGTTCAACTCCCGTTGGCCAGTCCAGCAGTCTAGCCCCGCTCAGTAGCGAATCCGGGGATCGATGTAGGCATTGAGAATGTCAATGGCCAGGCTAATCAGGGCCACAATAAAGCCAAAGAACACCAGCAGCCCCTGCACCACCGGGTAGTCGTGGTTGTCGATGGCTTCGTACAGCCGGTTGGCTAACCCCGGCCAGTCAAAGGTCACCTCGGTCAGCACGGCCCCCCCCAGCAAGGAGGCAAAGGTCAGCCCCAAAATCGTCAGCACTGGGATAAAGGCATTTTTCAGGGCATGGGCGGTGAGGATGCGGCCCTCTGGGATGCCTCGGGCCCGGGCGGCTTCTACATAGTCCGATTGCAGGGTTTGCTTCAGGTTGACCCGCACCATCCGCTCAAAGATGCCGCTGATTAGCAGGCCCAGGGTGAGGCTGGGCAGGGCCAGGTGGTAGAGCGCGGTGCCGCATTGGCTCAGATTGCCGTGGAGCAGGCTATCTAGCACATACAGCCCAGTGGGGCCGTTCGGGGCCATCACGCTGATCGGAAATCGGGTGCCGATGGGAAACCAGGAATTCTGCACCGCCAGCACCTGCTGCAAAATCATGCCGAACCAGTACATCGGCACGGCGTAGGTGACAATGCCAAACAGACGGCCCCCCGCATCCAGGGGGGTGTTGGGTCGAGAGGCTGCGATCGCACCCACAGTCACCCCCACAGTTACCGCCACGATCATGCTGCACACCGTCAGCTCCACCGTGGCCGGAAAGTATTGACCAATCAGCCCCCACACCGTCTGTCCCTGGCTCGCCAGAGACGTGCCCAGGTCAAGGTGCAAAAGCTGGCCCAGGTAGCGCAGGTATT
>PXDR01000339.1 GCA_003566335.1 Cyanobacteria bacterium T3Sed10_344R1 | reverse complement strand
ATAAAGCCTCAGGCTGCCTAGCACCGTGACCTGCTCACCCACCACCGGTTCCGCCGTCAGTCGGGCCTGCAGGCTGCGCCAGACCACGGCCCGCAGGGTCGTCCCATCCTCAGGATCCCGCAGGGTAAAAAATAGACCACTCGCAGCCCGAGAGAGGCTAGCCACTTCTCCCTCCACCCAAACCGAGCGAAAGTCAGGATTGGCTTCTACCGTGACCTTGAGATGCTGGGTGAGGTCAGAAACGCTGAGGCTTGTCCCTGGGGCAGCCATCTGGCCAGAGAAGGAGTGAAGTTCAGGCATCGCAGAACAAAAAATCGCGGCTAAGCAAAACAACTGCCACCCTAGCTATCAGCCCAGGTCGCAGCAGCGTCTCACCCACTATACCGACAGTTGGGAAAACTAGTTTATTTGTACCCATTAATCGGGGCAGATTTCCTGAAGATTTAACGTAGGCTGGTTTTTGATCAGCCTTTTACCCGCTAGTTATTATTGGAAAAATTAGCGCGGTAGAAGTGAATCGTCTCTTCCGAAACACCGCCTTGGTTGTGCCCCGGCGAGCGTGGAGCAGTGTCCTCTAGAGCTTCAACTGGCAGCGTTGGCGGCGCTAGGGCCTTATCGATCCCGGCCAGCGCCTCATCAGACGGGTCAGCTACCGTGCGGAACTGCGGGCAGACAAAGAAGGTAAAGGTCAGACTGCCCAAGCGCACCAAGTCCCCATCTTTGAGCATGTAGTGACCGTTAACGCGATCGCCATTCACAAAAGAGCCATTGGTGCTGTCTAAATCCACCAGCAGAAACCCCTGGCGTTTGATGTACTGAATAGCGGCATGACAGCGGGAGAGCCGCTTATCACGAATATTTACGCTGGCTCGACGCGGATCTCGCCCGAGCGTCCAGATGTGCTGAGGCTGCATTAGGGCATTAGAGCGACCATCCAACAGGTTCGTGACTAGGTACGCCCCCCGCTCTGACACAATGCCCTGGATGTAGTGAAACAGCCCCATGCGGTTCATGGGCTCACCACCGGCAGGATCTAACGCCAGAATTTCGTCCAGCAGCCCGCGATGGTGCGCATATAGCTTAGAAAAGACCTGGAATAGCTCAAGGCGACGCTGAAGCTCTTGGTCGCCTGACATATCCAGGGGAACCATCGAAGGCGAGGAAAAATAGTTGGCGTCCAACATAATCACACAGGAATACGGACTGCAGCAGCTTGGGGATTGAGCGGGGGGAAGAGGCGGCTAGGGCGGGGTTACCGCTTCCAGCCTAGTCAATCCGCCAATTCATGGCTCTAACCTGAATCTGGCTGGATCTTCGGGGAGTTCGATCTCCAAGATCTGAGTTAGGGGTCTGGGCTAGCTGCGGTGCAAATTGGCTGACTAATGCTCTTTCTGATAGGACTAGGGGTAGATGTTGGAACCCGCAGGATAGCTAAGCGTGGTTAGCCTCAGCTAATCCATCCGGTGCCACCATCTTCTAGCTTAAAGGGAAACTTTTACTGGTGAAATAGCTAAGGCTACCTTTTAAGCAATCTTCAACTGCTGCTGGCAAGCGTTTGATGCAATCTTAAAGATATGTTCCCAGCGTCCCGTGGGGGATCGCAACAGTCGTTGATTTCCCTAAATCCCTATGGACGCTCCCTCTGCCAAAGGAGCGAAGGAGATTTAGAGCCTATTATTATCTGATTATTAAGTTGCGAATCTGATTAATCTGATTGTTAAATCTTGAGATTTTCGAGATCTCAATCTTTGCTCTCTGGTCAAAAGTATACCCAGATTGGTTAAGTAGCGCACAAAATCAGGAGCTGCACAAAAACTGGAGCAGCTCTCGATTGACGGTTTGAGGCACTTCTTGCTGAATCCAGTGACCACATTGGGCCACACGCTTCAACTGCAGCGGAGCCGCAACCCACTGGCTTAAGCCTTCGACTAGGCGCTGGCTTAACAAGGTATCTTCGTCGGCCCACAACACTAGGGTGGGGCTACTGATTGGGGGCAGACTGCGGCTAAATTGACGCACCCAAGCTTGGGGGGCAAAAAACTGACGATAGGCGTTGACGGCGGCGGTGATTACCCCTGGCTTTTGCAGTGCGGCTTGATAGAGAGCGGTGTCTTGACGAGAAAACGCCCCCTTCCGCACGGTCTGTCGCTGAAACAAGTCGCCGACTAGCGCGCTCAAGTTGGCCTGCAACACCCACTCCGGCACCCCTGGCAACTGCATCGCCAGCAGATACCAGCTCCGCCGAAGTTGGTCTAGGTTGCCAATCACCTCTCGTCGAAACTGGTGGGGGTGTGGAGCGTTTAACACCGCCAAGCGATTGAGCCGCTGGGGACAGCGATGGGCTAAGTGCCAGGCCACCGTCCCGCCCCAATCATGGCCAACTACATGGGCCTTGCTGTAGCCCAAGGACTCAATTAACCCCTGAATATCTTGGCTGAGGGTATCTAAGTCGTAGCCTTCTCCAGGCTTATCTGAATCGTTATAGCCCCGTAGGTCGGGCACCACCACTTTGAAATGCCGGGCTAGGGCTGGAATCTGATGCCGCCAGGAATACCAAAACTCCAAAAAGCCATGGAGCAAGATTACGAGTTCACCCTGTCCCTGGGTGACGCAGTGCAGCCGCACGCGGTTGGACTCAATAAACTGATGTTGCCAGCCCGTTGCCAGCTGTGGAGCAGAAAAACTTGTCATCAAAAATTGGCACAGTGGACATTCCGCCTGTACCCCCGTCAAGAAGTTTGAATCGATTTGAGCCTAATCAGGTCACCGGGACTGAGCGACCCCTATGACGGCGTTTTTTCAGGTCAAGCGTGACGTTAAGTTAGGCCAGGCTCAAGCAGAAAGCAGAGCCGTCTGAATCCCCAAACCCGACAGGTTAACTAAATCAGGCAGTCTTCTAACGATACCACTGCCCTTAACAATTCAGTATTCAGCCCTGGTACGGCTGGAGATCTGTCCAAATCTTAAAATTAAGTCCTGCGGCTCAAGCTTTGCCACAGATTCCTAGATTAGGAGCGGTGGGGCATAACAGCCCTAAACCGGACTAAACCCGAGAAACAGCCGCTGGGCGGTAGTCTGAGGGCTTGATTTGCAGCTTTACCAAGTTAGCCAATTCCTGAAGCTGGCTAATGGCTTCTGCGCCTTCTAGCTTCATCAGCTCGCGGTCATCCCGCATTTCTGTCCAGGTGATGCCGTAATCTGACACCAAAAACCGGATCAAGTGGTTGTCTCCCAGGCTAACCATAAAGGAGGCGCTGTTCATTTGGCCCCCGCAGGTGTAGCAGGACGCCAGGTAGCCACGATTTTCTAGCACGGTTGCCAGGGCTTGGAGGTTCATCACCAAGTCCTTAACAAATTGCTTGTGCTGCTCTGCAAGTCTGATAAACATTATTTCTGCGACGCTCCTCCTAATCACCACACTCTATTGTAAGGCGTAGACTTAATAATCCTTTAAGATCCTGCCCGATCAATGAGCTGGCGTTGATGTTGGGCATCCACTTATCCCAGTGATGTCAAGGTAAACGGGTGATAAGGGGTGAACAGATGCCCTGTCCAGAACCTTGCGATGGGAAAGAATTGCCCTAACAGTAGCTTGGCCCGCTGTGGCTAGCCGTATCGATAACAACAGTCCTTGACAACAGCGCTTAACGGGGCAGCTCTTTCTTTAACACTCTCATATCTAGGGTTCCCATCGGGAGCCAAAGGTAGCAGTGATAGCAAAACTTCCGCTTAATTTGTTCTGTTACCGTTGTAGCTCACTCTCAGAACTCTGCGGCGAGTCTTACAGGAATTCGGCGAAAGATGCAGCAATTTGGTTGATTATGGGCAGTCCAAATCACCTTGGTCAGAGGGATTGACCGAACCCTTAAGATATTTGCCAGATGCTTTGAGTTGCTGTAAAAGTCGCTCTAGCGGTCTATCAATCTTAAATTTGTAGGCTGGGTAGAACGCTAGCGGAACACTATAAAGCTTGCCACTGTTGGGTTTCACTGCGTTTCGCCCAACCTACGCTAACCCCAATTTTCAGTCTTGACGCTGCACTAGTACGGCTTTTTCAGGACAAATCTCAGGACGCGTTTCAGCACAACAGTTGCCTTAACCTTGAGTTTTCTCAGGCTAGCGCCAGCCCCCAAACTTATCCCGAGACCTAAAAGTCAACATCCCACCAACCAAAGCCGGGACCGATGAAGCGCACCGTGATCCAAAGTGCCACCATGAGCCCAATGCCAATCCAGGCTCCTTTGGTGGTTACCTCCACAAACTGTTGGGCCTGGGCTTTTTTGAAGGGGAGCCAGGGCAGAACGTTGTCTTCTTTGCCGTAGTCTTCGCCTAGTTGCTGTTGCCGTCGTTTAGACTCTCCCATGGTGTTCTCCTCGTGTGCTGCGGCCAACTCTCATTCGTTTTGTCTCACTCGTTTTCTAGGGTAGCGCTTGGTTGTTCAAACCAAGTGGGATCAATGTAGTTGCTGCGATTGACTGGGCTCAGGGCTTCTAACACTTGAGCCCCATAGGTGCGGCAGTTCACTCGGTTGTCTAGCAGGGCTAGGACGCCGTGGCTGTCTCTCAGGGGTGCGATCGCACGCTGGAGTGCCACCAAAGCAGTTGGCAGCAGGTACAGCCGAAACCAGTCCTGGCGCTGATGCTTATAGTGGGCCACCCGACCGGCCACCACAGGATGCTCTAGAGACGGAATCGGCAGGGTCGCCACCACTAGGAGCTGAGGGCTGGGTAAAACCGGCTGATGCTGTTGCCAGAAGTCCCAGCCAGTGACCAACACCCCATTGTCGTCGAGACAAGTGGCCTCGACCTGTACGCGACTGCCAAACTCCGCCGCTAGCTGGGTGCCTGTCTGTAGCTTAAGCGGCTCATCCCCTACCAGCACCACCGTCAGCCCCGGTTGTGCTGTCTGATGCGTCAACAAGGCCCGTAGCGCTTGAAGCAATGCGCCCTGAAAGCCTGGGGTGTTGGGTAAGGGCAGGCGATCGGGCAAATATAGGGGAATCCCTGGCTGCTGACGGTCAGGGCAAAACTTCAGGCAGGTTAGATCCCCCAGTCCCAGCCGTTGCCGGTAAGTCAGGGCTTGGGTGTCTAAATCCATGGCTGCGCCCATCAACACCAACGGCTGTTGCTGCCACAGCGGCGCGAGCGTCGGCGCTAAGGCGGCTCGACCACAGTGTAGGGTCAGTTGCCCCAGGTCTCGATCTACATCAGCCCAAAGCAAGGCATCGGGATGGCCCATGGCCTGCCAAAACTGCTGCCAACCCTGGGGCGCTGGGCCGGATTGACCAAACAACCCAGCGGTCTGTACTCCCTGCACCTGTTCATGGATTTGCCGTAAATGCTGCTGCTCTAAAGTGTCAAGACTATGGCAGCCATAGGGATTGGCCGGTCGCTGAAAGAGCGCGTGGGTAATCTGCACCCGATGATCGCGGATTGCTTCTTGGGCGCTGGGAAACGTCAGCATCAGCTGTTCCCAATCGGCGGCAGTCAGGGTGAGGGTCAGCTGCTGCTGCACCCAGTTTTCTAGGTCTTCAGCCCCGTCAATCAACGTCGGCAGTCCTGGGGGAAACTGCGTTTGATCCCCGAGGCGATCGCCCAGCCAAGCGGCTGGGGTGGTCAGCAAAAGCCCCTGATAGTCTGCCCCAGGCCAGCGATCGCCCTGTTGAATCGGCTTGAGAAGCGGCATCCACTGGCGCAGGCGCGGAATATCTACCCGCAACAGCCGCTGCTGTACTGCTTCCGTCGCCACTAAGACCACAGCCCCTGGCCACAGCAACGCCGCCATCAGATAGCTGAGCCGGT
>PXDR01000068.1 GCA_003566335.1 Cyanobacteria bacterium T3Sed10_344R1 | reverse complement strand
GTGTTGAGCCAGGTCATGGTGTCAAATTCTGGAAAGTCCACCTCGCTATCCGGGATGTCCCGAAACAGATCGATAATCCGCTGGGTGCTGAGGACAAACTTGGCGTTGGCATCTTTGACGATTTCCCGCAGTCGGGGCAGGGCGCGCTTCATCCGCCCGGCGTCGGGGGGCGGCACCGGAATGGCAATCACTCCAGCGTAGAGACAGCCGCAAAAGGCCGCCATCACCTCAACCCCTTGGGGATAAAGCAGCAGGGCGCGCTCTCCCTTGGCGTTAGCTTGCTGGAGCTGAACTGCGATCGCCCGAGCCTGTTGATCTAGCTGAGCGTAGCTGTAGGCTGCGGCCTCGGTTTTGCCATCTTCTAAAAACTGATAGGCAAGCTGATCGGGCTGTTGACTGGCCCGATGGCGCAGCAGGTCAACTAAGGTTGCAAATTCTGGGGTTGAGGGAGACTGAACCATGACGGTAGGAAAAGTCGTCGAGGGTGAGCTGGGCGGCAGAGTCCTGAACAGACCGAAGCATAAGGGCTGATGCAGCCTATGAGTTGTCCCGAATTAAGCATTAAGTGAATACTGACACAGGTATTCAAGAAGCCAAGGGAAATACGGAGATGCTTTACAGAAAAAACAAACTTAGGCTAGAAACATGAATCCTCTATTCTCCTGGGTTTACAGCCCTAGACTGCCGAGTTTACAGGCTGTCGAGGGGCTGGGAGCACCAGGCCGAAGCGAGGTTAAGGTCGCTACGCAAGATCAATGTTTTCCACGACGTCTCCGATGAATTTGAGAATGAATCTAGGAATGATCTTGGGCAGATATTGAGTCGCTGGCGACTTGATTTGAGCTGTAGGCAGCTCAAGCTGTTCCCAGAATACCCAGACCTGCCGCTACAGTAACTGAGCAGACGGCTGGTTTCATCGGTTCACCAAGCCAAATCAGCTAGAGGCCAGAAACGACTAGCCCCAGCCTGAGCAGCCCTGAATTTCACTTATGCTTGCTTGGGGAAATATCTGGTCGTGATTGCCTGCTGACTCCCAGGATTTTGAGGCGGCGAAATGATGATGATTCCTTCTACAGCTTGGCAGCAGCAGGGGGTGCTTTCTTTAGCTAAAGCTGACTGCTCGGATAGCCCTTCGCTGGAACAACGGATCCATCTATGGCGGTTGAGTATCGCTGGGGCTCCGATTGATCTTGATCTCTTGTCTGCGGCAGAACGATCGCACCTTGAGACATTAAGGCTGCCTCAAGTCGCCCAGCGGTATGCGGCCAGCCGTTGGTTTCAGCGGGTGCTGCTGGGGCACTATGTGTCCCAGGCTCCGGCAGCCCTGCAATTTATGACCGGATCCCACGGTAAGCCCTATCTGATCGATCAGGCGGTGCAGTTCAACCTCTCCCACTCTGGGGACTGGCTGGTCATGGCGGTGTCCGCAGCTCAAGCGATTGGGGTGGATATTGAGCAAGTTCGCGCCATCTCTCGCCTGGATGGATTAGTGCGACGCTGCCTGACTGAGGCAGAATGCAAAACCCTGCCCGCTGATGCGCATCAACGGACAGGGATCTTTCTGCGCTATTGGACTTGTAAGGAAGCCTATTTAAAGGCAACTGGTACAGGTCTGAGTCATCCGATGCCCCAAGTGCCGGTAGCGCTCGGGGCTGAACGGTTTTTGCCGCCTTGCGATCGCACCTTTCTCCACTGCTTTAGCCCTGGAGCCGGTTATGTGGGTGCGATCGCAGCTTTACCGCTTGCTGAGCCCCCTGGGAACTCCTCGTTGAAGGTGGAGTATTACGAACTCAGTTCACGTTAAGCGGTGTAACCTAAGCGCCCCGAATAGAGAGCAGCCGCCGCAGCCCCGTCCAACCAATCACGGTGTAGCCTCCTGCCAGCAGCAAACTGCTGATGGAAATTCTCAGCCCAGACTTCCAGGCATCAATCCTCACCCGACGTTCAGCTTCTTCGCGCTGGCTGCCGATTTGGGTTTGGGCCTGCTGCTGAAATTCCCCAGCCTGCTGCTGCAAGTATTGCTCAATCGAATTTGGATCAGACTGAAACTGCTGAAGTAGGGCTGCTTGCTCGCCGCCAATTTGGCCATCAGCAATGGCGCGCTCTAACTCGTCGCCATCCTGGAGGAGGACGCCAAGCTGGCTACGCCGCTGTTCAACCTCTTGGCTGATGCGTTCTTCGAGCTGGGTTTCGGCTTGGCCAGCTTCGGCGGTGACCTGTTGTAGCGCCTCGCGACTGCCCAGGCGCACATTGTTGGGATGGAGCAGCGCCAGCAGCAAGAAGACAACTCCCAACACGCTGGCCAGCAGACAAGTCCAGAATCGTAAATCAATCAGCAAGCTATTGCTGCGAGGCACCTTGCCGATATTGCTATCCACCCAAAACCCGGCCATCAGTAGGGCCATACCCACCAACGGCACAATCCCCCGATCCACAATTTGAGTGGTGGTTGCCAGTTGCCATTGGCGATTGACCAAATCTGGCGGGATCAGCAGCACTAAAAAGTCCAGCATTGAAGCCAGAATCGTAACTAGTCCTACGATCTTCAGTGAGATCGCAGCTAAGGGCGACGTATATGTACCAGCGTTTCCAGAAGTCATAACCACAGCACGGTGCTACAGTTACCTATTCTGCACTGCAATTTGGCGAAATTAGCGTAAGTTTACCTAAACCTTGCATCCCAATTGACTTTGAGTCTCCATGGAAAATGGTTAAGTCAGTCTGAGGCTTGGTCAACTTGTGGGGTCAACCTGCGGTAGCCTCAGGCTGTAACCCTGCTGTGTCGTCAAACCTGCCGTCAACTGGCCGCGTTGAATCAGCAGTTCACCTAGCCACCTACCCCAAAGGGCAAACAATTGACTATGGCTGCCACCGTTGAAGTTTTGGCTGATAAAGCGGCGCTCGTCCAGCGGGCTTATGAGCTGGTTCTGGCCCAGATCCAAACTGCCATCGATCAGCGAGGGCGCTGCACCCTGGCATTAGCTGGCGGTAGTACCCCCAAGCCCCTATACGAAGCTCTTGCCCAAGCCGATCTGCCCTGGGATAAGCTCTACATCTTTTGGGGCGATGAGCGCTATGTGCCCGCAGATCACCCCGACAGCAATGCCAAAATGGCCCGCCAGGCTTGGCTGAACCAGGTCGCGATCCCTACTGAGCAAATTTATCCCGTGCCCACGGATGATCCTGATCCGGCGGCGGCGGCGGCGCAGTATGAACAAACCCTGCGGCAAGTTCTCGGGGAGCCAACAGCCGTTCCCAGCCTCGATATAATCCTGCTGGGAATGGGAGATGATGGGCATACGGCCTCATTGTTTCCCCATACAGAGGCGCTTCAGGTGTGCGATCGCATCGTCAGCGTGGGTAACAAGGACGGTCAGCCGCGCATCACCTTTACCGTGCCCTTGATCAACGCTGGTCGTTACGTGCTGTTCTTGGCTGCCGGGGCAAACAAACGCCCGGCCCTTCGCCAAGTCTTTGCCCCAGCCGCCGATGCCAATGCCTACCCCTCTCGGCTAATTCAGCCCTTGAATGGGGGGCCGCACTGGTTGATTGACCAGTCCGCTGCCGTTGACGTTACCCTGCCGGTTTAGCCCATCAGTCCAGTTGTAGACATTAGCCGTAGAAATCTGCCAAAAGGGGCAATGCCCCCAACCCTAATTTCAGCCCGGTCGCCTACAATAAGCCCGCCATTACTCCTCTGCCCCCTACTCGCGCCGCCAGCAAAACTGCCATGATTGTTTGTCCCAATTGTGAACATGCCAATCCCGAAGGGGCACTTCACTGCGAAAACTGCAGCACCCCCCTGCCTTCGGTCATCAACTGTCCCAGTTGCGGCGCATCAGTCCAGTCAGATGCCAGTTTTTGCGGTCAGTGTGGCTTTGACCTGCGCTCAGGCACCGTCGCCCAAGCTCCCCCATCCGCCGCCGGTTTGGATCCCGCCATGGCCGAAGTCGGGGCCGAGGGCGGTGAGGACAATGAAATAGAGATTCCAGAGCTGATGCCCCCTGACCCCCTAGTGTCGCCCGAACCGATTGCGGGGCTAGAATCCTCTCTTGGAGCCGACTCTGGAGTTACTGTCCCAGAAGGCCCAACCCTAAATGAATCTGCGGCGGTTGTGCCCCCAGATTCCCCCGATGCAGCCAGTTCGGCTCCGGATGGGACGGCGGCCCAGCCGAGCACTGACCCTGGCAACTCCGGGGCGGGTCATATGGCGACTCAGCTTCAGGTGTCCCAGTCGCGGCTGATTCATCTGCAAACAAACACCACCCTGGAGCTGCCGCCGAATGTCTCTCCCCTGCATATTGGCAAGCCCAACGACCGGATTCCGCCAGATGTCGATGTGTCTGGTTTTCCCAACTCCGAAATTGTGTCTCGGGTTCACGCTGATATTCGGGTTGAAGGTGATATTTACTATATTGAGGATGTCAACAGGTCTAACGGCACCTATATCAACAATTTGCCGCTCCCCCCAGGGAATCGCCACCGGCTGCGTCCCGGCGATCGGATTGCTTTAGGCAAAGGGGACAAGGTGACGTTTATTTTCCAGACGTCTTAAGATGACGGCCTTCGCGTCAGAATTTATTTAGCGGTTTAGCTGCTGGGGGGTAGTCTGGGTTTGGTCTAGGGCTTGCGGTTTAGTTCTAAACGAGACCTTTTTGTTCAAGGCTGGTTGGCGAGTGATGCTGGTTAGTGAGTTCAGTCAAATTTGAATCTGACCTAACCTCAAGTGATCGTCCTTAACTGACAGCTTTTATTTGTTGGTATTTACGTCTTGATGTCTATGGATTAATGTCTGTGTGTTGACGCCTGTGTATTAACGTCTGTCCTGTTTTACCGCCACAACTTTTCTCCCGAAGTAATGTGATCACCCTGGCTCTTCTCCATCCCCTGAATAAAACGCCGCTGCAGCACTGGACGTTTGAGAAAGATCCGGTGATTCGGGTAGGCAGATCCACGGATAATGACGTGGTGCTTTACAGTGCTGTGGTGTCTCGACATCATGTTGAGTTGCGGCAGACGCCCCAGGGCTGGAAGATTACCAGCCTAGGCACGAACGGGACTTATCTGGATGGCAAGCGGATTACGGAAGTCCCGGCTGAAGATGGGACGATTATTCGCCTAGCCCGGTCGGGGCCTAATTTGCAGATCCATATGGGCGTGGAAGGCTACAAGTTTGTCCAGGCTAGTTTGGCGAAGCGTCAAGCGCCCACCAGCAGCCCGCCCCAGATGGACATGCCAGAGTCTTCTTTCACCGATATTCAGCCCAACAGCACCTTAATGCCTGAGAGTTCCCAAGCAGAGTAAGGCAATCATGGCGCGAGGGGATCAGGTCTACGTGATGCGAGAGGTGCTGGGGATTCCTGGCGTGTATGAGCATCACGGCATTGACTGCGGCGATGGCACGATTATTCACTATCGCAAGGTGGGGGAAGCTCAGGTGACCCGCACCACTCGATCCGCGTTTGCCCAGCGACAGCGGATTTATGTGAAGCCTCAGCCGGTGGCGTTTATCCCCGATGTGGTGGTGGCTCGGGCGGAAAGTCGGTTAGGGGAGCGACGCTACGACCTGTTCGGCAATAATTGCGAGCATTTTGCCACCTGGTGCAAGACGGGCCAGAGTGAAAGTGTGCAGGTGGCTGGGTTTGGCCGTCGGGTTGACCAACTTAATCCTCTCCAGGCCAAGCAACTCATGGATCGCATGGCTCAGGAAAAAGCACCGGCAGATGCGATCGCACTCTTTAACCAGGCGATGGGCAATGTGGCGATCGCCCATCAGCGGCTTCAGCCCCAAATTGACCAAGCCCAGCAAGAGATG
>PXDR01000518.1 GCA_003566335.1 Cyanobacteria bacterium T3Sed10_344R1 | reverse complement strand
CAGGCGACGGCTGTGGGGACTGGTGCGACCAATGTAAGCTCCCAGGGGACGGCTGCCGGTGACTTGGGTATGAATTGCGATCGCCTGGCTCAGATGTTCCCGCTCTTGTTCCAGGCTGAAGTCCTTATACTCAATCCAGCGATAGCCGTGGGTGGCGATCTCCCAATCCGCTTCTGTCATTGCCGCCACCGCCTCTGGATTCCGGGCCAGGGCCATCGCCACCCCATACACCGTCACCGGAATGCCCCGACTGGTGAAGATCCGATGCAGCCGCCAGAACCCAGCCCGACTGCCGTACTCATAGATCGACTCCATATTCATGTGGCGCTGACCGGGGAACGGCTCTGCCCCGACAATTTCTGACAAGAACGCTTCTGAGGCGCTATCGCCATGGAGAATGCAGTTCTCACCCCCTTCTTCGTAGTTGATCACAAATTGCAGAGCCAGGCGCGCCTGATTCGGCCATTGAGGATCCGGCGGCTGGCGACCATAACCAATCAGGTCTCTGGGATAATCGCTGGGATGATCCTGGGGATAAACAGCGGCCATGACGTCCCGAGAACTCCTCAACTCACAACATTTAATTCGCCCAATTTGCCGGACAGTTCGCCAGACAGTTCGCCAAATCCCCCAGGCTAAACGGTTGCCTGTTGGGTCGCCTGTTTGTAAGCAATCCAGCCCCCATAGTCAGAAATATCCGGCCATTGGTGCTGCTGCACCAGCGTTTGGGGATATAGAAACGCCGTCACCACCGAGTCATCCGTCAGCACCACATCGCTGGGGTACATATTGGGAGGCTCTGACGCCGCCAACGCCTCAAACTGGGCTTGGGTCAATTCATACACCTCCCCTGGAATTGCCACCCCCCCTTGGGCCACTTCATAAATGCCGGGGTGCCAGCCGTCGGCCACAGCATGTAGGCGGTAGCGGGGCTGGGTTTGGGCTGGCCCCAAAAAGCGAGATCCCTTGAGGTTCTGATGGTCGGGCTGACCTTGCAGCGCCGAACCGCAGATAAACACCAGTTGGTGACCGGGTTGGGCGGATAGGCTCATAATTGGACTCCTTAGCTTGGCAATTTGGTAGGTGACTCGGTCAAGCACTCAGAAATAGCGCTCAAAAATAGCGCTCAAACGATCTCTTGGGCAGAGCTAGAGGGCGCAGACTGGAGATGTTTGAGTTCCTCAATCACCCGCGCCTTGGCTGCATTCAGGTGACTTGTCATGGCTTGAACCGCAGCCTCAACATTCCGCTGGCTGATTGGGGTGTAGATCTGGCGATGCTCACCGCCTACATCCAGCACCTGGCGGTTGCTTTCGGTCGTTTGAATCCGCAGCACCAGCATTTTGTCAAAGACCCGATCTAGCAGCGATCGCAACCAGAGATTCCCCGACATTTCGGCAATGTGCCGATGAAAGCGATAGTCCGCATCCAGCAATTGAAAGCTGGTGAGCTGAGAGGATTTCCCCTCCGCCAACTTCTCGGACTCCACCACAATCTCTAAGAACGCCTGCATCTGAGCATCGCTACCGTGGGTGCAGGCTTCTGACACCGCCAGTTGCTCCAACACAATCCGGCAGTCGTATAGTTGTCGTGCGTCATTGGCCGAAAAGGTGGCCACCGTCAGCACATTATGGGCCTCTAACACCGCCAAATCTTCGTTCTGGAGCTGGCGCAAGGCTTCGCGAATTGGCGTGCGGCTCACTTGCAGTTTTTGAGCGAGCTGGGTTTCAATTAGCCGCTGCCCCGGCGGCAACTCTCCCGATAAAATGGCTGCCCGAATCGCTTGATAAGCTTGCTCTTGCAGCGACTGACTACGTTGAAGTGAGCGAGAAGACAAAGACAAAATGGAAACCCTAACACGGTGCAGGTAGGATTCAGCATACGGTATACAACAAGACGCGTCAATGCGCCCTTTGGCTGATATAGGTGCGATCGCAGCCCCGCTGACCTCACCCGTCTTCCTCTAAATCGCTAGTCCTAAACCGTGAGCGCTGTCGTCGCTTGCAGCAAATCTGGGTCATTACTGCACCAAGCTCGACCATCTAGGGCCATTTGCTCAATCAAGCTGGCTAGGCGCAACGCTTTCAGAGCTTGGGCTCCCCCGACAGAGGGCATTTCTCCCCCTCGCACACAACCGACAAAATGCTCTAACTCCGCATGAAGCGGCTCGATATTGCTGGTGTGCACCTTTTCGATCAACCCGTCCTGGCGGTACAGCACCTGACCATGCTCCGCCACACAGTCCGCCGTGGTCTGCCGGTGGATCAAAATTTCATTATTGAGAAAATCGGCATCCGTCAACGAATTGCGACAGTGAGCCGTAATCGTGCGGATCTTGCGGTGGGTGACCTTGCTGGCGGTCAGCGTCGCCACAATCCCGTTCGTAAATCCTAGGGTAGCCGTGACGTAATCCAAATAGCCCGAATCTGCTGCGCGACTGCCGCTGGCGGTCAGCTTCATCACCGGCGACCGAGCCAGCTCCAACAACAGGTCAATGTCGTGGATCATCAAATCCAGCACCACCGAGACATCATTGGCCCGCTGGGAATAGGGACTCATCCGGCGAGCTTCTAGGGCTAGCAGTTCCTCAGTTTTCAGCACCTTGTGTAGTTCTTGAAACGCCGGGTTGAAGCGCTCAATGTGCCCCACTTGCAAAATGCAGTCAGAGGCCGCCGCCGCATTCACCAAAGACTCCGCCTCGCTGATGCTGGCGGCAATAGGCTTCTCAATCAGAATATGCACCCCGGCTTCAAGACAGGCCATGCCGACGGCATGGTGCAGTCGAGTCGGCACCGCAATGCAAACGGCATCTACATGGGGCAGCAGGTCGTGATAGTCCTCAAAAAAGCGCACCTGGTACTTGGCAGCCGTATCCATGCCCCGCTCTAAGTTGACGTCAGAGATGCCGACCAGTTCTGCATCTTTAAGCAAGCTCAAGACACGGGCATGATGCTGCCCCATATTGCCGATGCCAATCACGCCAACCCGAATCAGTTCGTCAACGGGGCGACTGGCTTGATCTCTGGCTTGATTTAGGGTCGATGCTAAAACGTCTTCCTGCACGCTGGGGTCTCCTTGGGGTCGGGGATCGCGCCTGGGGCCGGTGACGCGGGGCCGTTGCACGGTCTGCTGACTAACGGCTGACCGTTAAGCTAGCCAGTTAAGCCATCGGTTAAGGCCCGTTACCAGGGCTAAGTTGCCCTTGATTGGGGAACTTTGGTTAGATTGCGTTTATGTTACAAAGTCTTCCCGGTAATACTATACGGCCTTTCTGGAGGGGGCTGGGCTGCCTCTGACGCCCCGGGAGCAATCTCAAACCCGTCTCTCCCCTAGTTCCATGCTCTCACCCCCCAGAGTCTGTGCCCTTGGCCCTGTGGCAGTTTGAGATCTGTCTTGGAAATCGCCCCTACTCATTTTGATCCTGACGGTCTGGCCTAGCGGCTTCGGCCTCTGGCGCTGCGCCATCTTCATCTGGCGGGGATGGGTTGGGCAGGCGGTAAATCCGCACCTGATGAATCCGGGGGCCTTCCGCCGCCACGACCGTCAGCTCTAAGCCCTGATAATGCAACTGCTCTCCAGCGGTGGGGATTTTCTGAAGTTGGGCAATCAGAAACCCGGCTAAGGTTTGATAGTTTTCCGTGAGGGGCAGGGCCACATCTAGCCGTTCGTTCAGGATTTCTAGGTCAGCCTGGGCCTGAACCAAGACGGTGTTTTCATCCACAACCTGCATGCCGATAGCCGCAGCGTCGAGATCTTCTTGACTATCGCCAATAATTTCAGCCGTTAGGTCTTTAATCGACACCATCCCAGCAGTGCCGCCAAACTCGTCAATCACCATCACCATGGCCTGACCTGACCGCTGCATCAGCAACAGCAATTCATTCAAGGGCATGTATTCCGGCACAAACCGCGCCGGGCGAATCCAGTTACTAATGGGATGATCCACACTCAGCACGCCCCGGGCTAGGGGGGCTGCCAGTTCTTTGAAATAAACAATGCCGTGGATGTCGTCTAAAGAGTCCCCCATTATGGGATAGCGAGAATGGCCGGTGCTGGCAATTTCGTTCAGTAGCTCTTGAAAGGTGGCGTCTTTATGAATGGCGGCAATGCTGGTGCGGGGTACCATCACCGCCCCGGCGGTAACCTCGCGGAATTCAAAGACGTTATTGAGCAGTTCTCGCTCTTCTTCTTCTAGTCCTGGAGATTCGGTTGAGGTGTTGATAATCAGCTGCAATTCTTCGGGGGTGACCCGAGTATGCCAACCTTGGCCGGTGTACTGCACCCCAATCAACCGCAGCAGCAGACGGGTAGATTGATTCAGCGCCCAGATAAACGGGTTAAACAGTCGGGCAATGGTGATGCTGGGCGGCCCCAAGAACCGGGCAAGCTGTTCTGGGTAGAGTAAGGCCACGGACTTGGGGCACAGCTCTCCCAGGACAATTTGCAGATAGGCAATCAGGAAAAAAGACAGGGGGACTGCCGCTGAATGGGATAGCATTTCTGCGATCGCAGCATTGATCGGCAACTGTCCCAGCCACTGAGACAAGGGCAGCGCCATGGTGCTTTCCCCAATCCAGCCTAAGGCCAAGCTGGACAGGGTAATGCCCAGTTGAGTCGTGGACAATAAACGCTCAATGCTGCGCTGTAGGCTCTGTACGGTTTTGGCTTGGGCATCTCCCACCGCTGCCAGCTGATTGATGCGCGAACGGCGCACCGACACGATCGCAAATTCAGCTGTGACAAAAAAGGCGTTGATGCCAATCAGCAACAGCACCGACAGCAGCCGAGTCAACACGGCTGGCCCAGCTAAGGGACTCGCCGAATTCCCCAACTCGACCATAACCACCGACATGGGTTCCACTAGCTTATGACCACCCCGCTGTGGCTCACTTTGGGGTCATCCAGGAGACTATCTGGCAGGCTGTCGGTGGAACCGCCAGGGGGGGTATCGGGGCTATCGGGTTTCAATCGCGTCTTCATCCCAGTTACTCAGGCCCAGTTACTCAGGGAAGCTATTCGTTCCCACTTTAGTTCCCGCGCTATTGGTTCCCGCGCTATTGGTTCCCGCTCTGAGATGTGTCGCTCAGATTTCCGTCAATTCTGGCCCGCACCGTGTTGATAATTTCTGCTTCATCTAGAATCACGACGCTATCCCGAGGCGCACTGCCTTCACCCGCATTAACAAAGCTGCTGGCGGGTCGGGCTTCAGGCTGTCGCACACCGGTCAAGGCAGTGGTGCCGAGGGTGTAGCCCCAAGATGCGCTGACGAACCCGGCCCCGACCATCAGGGACAGCAAAATGAAGGTGAATGCAACTGCTGGATTGATTTTCATCGAGGTTGACGGTAGCTAGGTATAGCGGTTGGGGGAAGGCAGCGTCTATTAGGGGCTGATGGGTAAGCTTAGCCAATTTCCCTAAGACTTGCCCGTAGTATACGCAAAAGTCGTTCAATCCACCCGATTTCTGGCGCTTTCCCTGGATGGTTTTGACTTTCGCTAGACGTTCGCCGGACGTTTACGGTGCTGACTATCTCTGCTGACCCAGCCTAGCCTGAGCGGGTTCCGGCTAGGTGAAGGCTGGGTGGGGCACCAGCCCAGGTCTGGGGGCTCAGTCGAATCAGGTTGGGGACAGAGCACAGTGGCCAAAATCCAGGCTAGAGTCGAGAAGAGATGGGTTAAACTATACGTTGATTTTCCCAGGGTTGGCCGAGCGGATTAGGCAGCGAACTCATAATTCGCCCCAGACAGGTTCGATTCCTGTACCCTGGACTTTTTTAAAAAAAGTGCGGTAGTGCGGTCAGAAATTTAAGTGCGGTTGCT
>PXDR01000050.1 GCA_003566335.1 Cyanobacteria bacterium T3Sed10_344R1 | reverse complement strand
TGAAGGGTTCCAGCACCAACTCAAAGGGGCCAATCCGGTCATCCGGTCGAAAGCCCGGACGATCCTTCACCTGGTGATTCAGCTCCTGGCGGAACAGGGTTTGAATCGCCCCATCCTTGAGGGTGATGGTTTGGCTGCCGGGGGGCGCAGGCTCCGAGTCTTCTGGCAAAACCAAATGTAGGGCTTGACCAGCGGCCCACTTTTGCAGCGCTTCCACATTGGGCACAATGATTGCCCCGAGAGATCGCTGGTCTTGGCCCACCACCATCACCTGATCCACATAGGCACTGCGGGCGATCGCATCCTCAATTGGCTGGGGCTCAATATTTTCGCCATTGGTCAGCACAATCGTGTCCTTGGCGCGCCCCGTCAGCACAACGTTGCCATCGTGGGTAATCCAGCCGAGATCCCCCGTATCAAACCAGCCTTCGGGATCCAGGGCTTTTGCCGTTGCCTCAGGATTTTTGTAGTAGCCCTGCATTACCTGAGGGCCACGAGCCAACACCAGCCCTTTGTCGCCCTGGGTCAGCGGCTGGCGAGTCTCAGGGTCAACCACCTTAATCTCAGTTTCGGGAATGGGCTGTCCTGAAGCGCCCCGCAGATTGCGCCAGGTGCGGCGGGCCGACAGCACCGGGGAGGTTTCAGTCAGGCCGTAGCCCACCAGAATTTCAACCCCGAGAATTTCAAAGAATAAGTCCAGGTGGGGGGCCAGGGAACCGCCACCGCTGATCAGTTGCTTCACTTGTCCGCCGGTTGCCTGACGGACTTTCTTGTAAACCAGCACATGCCCGAGTCGGTGTCCCGGCCAGTTGAGCACGGCAATGCCCGCAGCCCCAAGGCGGGCAGGTAGACCAGGTCTGGGCTGGTTCAGATCTAAATCCTGCAAAATTCGGCGGGCGCGAACATAGCGCTGGCTGAAGCCCATCAAGGTGTGGATTAGCTTTTGCTTACCCTCGGGCTGCTCCCGAAACTGCTTCTGCACCCCCTCATAGATTGATTCCCAAAGCCGGGGCACCCCCACCATGTACTGGGGCTTCACCTCGCGGAAATCCTGTTTGACGTGGCGAATGCTGGTGTAGGTCTGGCTCGCCCCCACTGAGTAGAGGAAATATTCAGCGGTGCGGCCAAAGGTGTGCCAGGTGGGCAGCAGTCCTAACACCCGATCTCCGGCCTGAGGCTGAACTACTGCCCCCAGGGTGCGGACTTGGTGCATCAGGTTGGCATGGGTAATCATCACCCCCTTGGGCTTGCCGGTGGTGCCGCTGGTGTAAATCAACGTGGCGAGCTGGTCAGGTTGCAGGGTGACCGGCTGGAAGGACTGTTGCCGCCCTAGTTCCAGCAGTTGGGGGAAGTTGACAATCGGCTGGGGGGTCTCAGCCGGGGGCGTTTCATCGGACAGCAGAATAATCTGGCGCAGGGGAAGTTGGGCGATCCGCTGTTGCAGCCGCTCATAAACCTTGAGATCTTCTACCACCAGCATGACGCTGTCGCTGTGCTCAATGATGTAGGCCACCTCTTCGGTTTCGGCTACGCCGCTGCGCACCGCATCGACGCCGCCAGCGGCCATGATGCCTTGGTCGGCAATGAACCAGCGGTGGCTGTTATCGGCAATCAGAGCAATGTGTTCGCCAGCGGCAAAGCCGAGGTGCTGCAAGCCGCTGGCAAAGGTTTGGATATTCGCCCACAGTTGACCGTAGGTCAGGGTTGCCGTGGGAGCGTTGTGGGGATCGTTCATGGCGATGCGATCGCCATAGGCAGCTGCCGCCCGAGGCCAGAGTTCGGGAATTGCGCGAATGGCAGAATAGTCTGGCTGCTGACGCAGGGCAGCCTGATCATTTTGATAGAGCGTGCGAGCGGGCTGATTCATGGGACGGGCCAAACAACAGCGAGATGGGGGACTCTTTGGCCCCAATCGTACCGCAGCCTAGCCCCTCAAATGTCCCTAAGCTGCCGCTCTGTAAACTGGCTCAACAAACTGGTTCCCCAACCGCCCCAGTTCCCTCAGCCCCCGGAAGCAATACCGACCCCCATCAAGCCCCCCAAACCCAGACCCAGCACACAAAACGCCGCCAAAATCAGGCTGGTCTGGTACCGCCGGAACCGCAGCAGCAGCCGATCCCCGGTTTCAGCGCTGAGGATGGCCGCCGCCGCCGCAATCAGCAGGGCAACGGCACAAAACAGCGCCACTTCTAACACTGTGGCTTGAGGCACAATGTCGTCCAGATTGTCCGTCCCCGCCTGATTTAGGCTAATCGCGAGCGCCGCCCCCGTCGCGCCTGTCGCCAGAATCGCCAGGATGGCCAGCAAATTGGCGGGCAGCCAATGCACTTGAGCCAGGGCCCTAGGCCCAGCTAGGACAATCGCCTGCATCAGGGTGCCCCCCAGGGCCAGATACCAAATCCAGTACGGGGCTGGGAAGGCCGCTAAAATCACCCCCGCTGCAGCGTAGAGGGCGAAACAGCCGCCTAGCCACAGCCAGGGGAAGGTGGATTGCTGCGCCAATTGACGCCGGGGGCGACGGCGAGGGCGACGACGGGGGGCTGGGGAAGGTTCAGGCGTCATGGTGAGTGAAACCGGTCAGAACAGGGTGAAAATCTAGATGAGCATAGGGACAGCGAGGCACGGTATTCCCCAGGATTAGCTTAGCCCGAGCAGTTCTCGAACCTGAGCGGTTGTCGAATAAGTTGCCGGACAAGCTAGGTAAAATTGTAGTGAAGTCCTGGTATCTCCCAGTCCTGAAGCTCGACACGACGCCCCGCCCGTGAAATCACGCAGGAATCCACCGAAAATAAGGGCATCTACGGTTTCCCTCAATTAGCCTGCAATTAGGTTGGAGATACGCTGCGGAAACAACGTAAATATGAAGGGCCAATGAACGTTTCATGAAGAATTCACGCCTTAGGCTAAAACAGAGTTGGCCTAAGTTTTGTTTGCTCTAGTTTGTTTACTCTAGATTTTGCTTGCGATCGCAAGTTTAAGCTGAGCTAAGTCGATGGCGTAGCGAGAACCTTCTTGAAACAACTGCTGATGCGAGTTTTGGTGTTTCGTGACGGAATTGACGCAGACCGGCTGATTGCCCTCTTAACCCAGGATGGCCATGAGGTTGAGGTTCAGGCCACTTGGAATCCGTTGCTGACTGCGCCATCGCCAGCCCTCGTTGTGTTTGGGGCAGCAACCCTGATGGCCAACCAAGCGGCCATCGCCCAGTGGTGGACAGCCCTACCCTGGCGGCATCAGCCTCTACTGCTTTGTATTGGATTTCCCGATCCAGCACAGCTCACGGTGGAGTCGGTTCTGTGGGTGGGATTAGAGTGCCTCAATCCTCACTACAACGAGGCGGAGGTGCGGTTTCGTCTGCAGCAAAACCAGCATTTACGCCGGGTCTGTCAGCAGTTGCGCCAGGTGTCCAGTGCCCAAGCGGTGGCGATGGAGGCGTTTGAGGCGTCAGAGACTAAGTTTTTCACCTTCTTTCATCTCAATCCCCTGGCGATCGCAATTACGACTGCCGACGATGGTCGCTTTGTGGAAGTGAACCCAGCCCTAGAGGCAGCTAGCGGCTACTGTCGAGAAGACATCTTGGGGCAAACGCCCGCAGATTTAAACCTCTGGCCGAATGAACAGAGGCGCACGCAAGTCTTAGCCCAGCTGAAGAGTCGGCAAACGGCCCTCTGTAATCAGGAACTTGATTTTCGGGTCAGCACTGGAGAAATTCGCAAATTTCTCGTGTCCTTACAGCAGGTGGTGCTGTCTGGCGTCACCTACATCATCTGGGTCGGCAACGACATTACCCGCCGGGTTGTGGCCCAAGAGGCCCTGCGCCGCAGTGAAGAACGGTGGCAGCTCGCCCTCCAGGGCAACAATGACGGCATTTGGGATCTCGATTGCCGTACCCACAAAACGGTGCGATCGCAGCGCTGGCACCAACTCCTAGGCTACGCCCCCTCAGACCTACCCGCCGACAACAGTGCCTGGGTTGACCTGATTCATCCTGACGATCAGGTTCAGGTGATGACCGCCAACCAGGCTTATCTCGATCAAGCGGTGCCGCACTTTTGCCAAGAATATCGGCTGCGCTGCAAAGACGGCAGCTACCGCTGGTTCCTGGGTCGGGCCCAAGCCGTGTGGGACGCTCAGGGACAACCCCTGCGCATGGTGGGGTCAATCGCCGATATTACCGACCGCAAACACCAGGAAAACGCCCTGCGGCTGATTGTCGAAGGCACCGCCGCCGCTACCGGGGACAACTTCATTCGGGCCTGCGTCCGTTACCTGGCCGAAGCCCTGGCCGTGCGCTACGCCTTCATCGCCGAGATCACCCCCTTCGGCACCGCCCACACCCTTGCCCTGTGGGCCGGAGATCGCTGGCAAACCATGGTTGACTATCCCGTCGCGGGCACCCCGAGTGAGGTGGTGTACGAAACGGGCTGGTATCACTGCCCCGACCAAGTCCAGCAGGCGTTTCCCCAAGATCACACCCTCGCCAACTACGGCGTGGTCGGCTATGTCGGCATTGCCCTGAGAGATGTCCAGGGCCAAGTGCTGGGCCATCTTGCCGCCACCGACATTACCCCGCTCCAGCTCACCGTGGGGCAGAAGATGATTTTGCAGATCTTTGCCGCTCGGGCCGGGGCTGAGCTAGAACGGCTCCACGGCGATCGCCAGCGCCAGTACCAAAGCCGGGTCGAGCAACTGCTGGCCAAAATCTCCCGGATGATGATTGACCAGCCCCTAGAGACTGGGGTGGATTTTGCTCTGATGACCGCAGGCGAATGTCTTGGAGCCTCCCTTTGCTTTGCCCTAACCTGTCGCCGCTCTGCCGATCACCCGGCCCAGGCCAACTGGCAAGTGATTCAACAGTGGCGCGCCGCAGATCTCAGCCCAGCCTTAGGCCAACCGCTACAGGTGGGGCAGCCCCATCAGCTGCCCTCCCAGCTAGAAGCTCAGCTGCTGGCGGGCATGGCCGTCGCTGTCGATAGCTTCGAGACCCTACCGCCGAGATGGACTGAGGTGCGATCGCACCTAGAACAGCAGCACATCAGCGCCCTGCTGATTTTGCCCATGACCTACCAAGGCCAGGTGGTGGGTGCGGTTGGGGCATACTGCTACGATCAGCCCCACCAGTGGCGTCCCCCCGACCAGCGGCTGCTGCGGGTAATTGGCGAGCTAATTGCCATCAGCCAGGCTCGCCACAGCGCCGAAGCCGCCCTGCAGCAGAGCGAAGCCCAATACCGCTACTTAGTCGAAACCGCCAACTGCATCATTCTGCGCTGGGGCGTAGACGGCACCATTCACTTTGTGAACGACTACGGCCAACGGTTCTTTGGCTACCCAGCCGATGAACTGACCGGCCAATCCGTCCTCGGCACTATCGTGCCCCTAGAGCGGGCAGACCTAGTCAACCAAGTGCGCCACCAGCCCCAGCGCCACTTGACTAACGAAAACGAAAACCTCTGCCGCGATGGGCGGCGGGTATGGCTCGCCTGGTCAAACTGTCCTATCCCCGATTCTGATGGCAACCTAGTTGAAATTCTCTCAGTCGGCACTGACATCAGCGAACGCAAACAGGCTGAACTCGCCCTCGCCCGCAACAACGCCGCCCTAGAAGCCGCCATCCAATCTGCCGAAGCCGCCAATCGGGTCAAAGGCGAATTTCTCGCCAACATGAGCCACGAACTGCGCACCCCCCTCAACGCCATCCTAGGCTTCACCCAGCTCATGGGCCGCGATCGCACCCTATCCACCGACCACCAGGCCAGCCTGGGAATTATCAACAACAGCGGCGAACACCTGCTGCAGTTAATTAACGAAGTCCTAGAGATGTCCAAAATCGA
>PXDR01000292.1 GCA_003566335.1 Cyanobacteria bacterium T3Sed10_344R1 | reverse complement strand
AAGGCTGTCGGTTGTCATGATGAACGACTCGCCATCCGGCGTCCGGCCTGCGCCAATCAGCCCACCCTCAGTCGTCCCAATTTGAATAAAGCCCACTGACTCAAACGCCTGGAGCTGTTGCCAGAAAAATTGCTCTAGGGCCAGCCGTTCCTCTAGGGTTAACAACCCCAGCTCAAACCCATCGGCGTTGACCCGGTTAATTGTGTCAGGCGTGGCTAGATAAGTGTCTAAATACTCTTGAATTCTCACCACCCTTTCGTTGCGCAGTTGTCTGGCGACATCGTTAACCGCCTGCTCGCCGTTGCGCAAAGACAGCCAGCCCGTCAGCCCCACCGCCGCCGTGATTTGCAGCAAAAACGGGACGGTCAGCAAGCTGCGTAAGGGGATTCGCCGTCCTGGGCGCTGCGATCGCATCACTGCTGTCTGATCAGGATCTTGAGAAGAATTTTCTGATTTTGAAGACACCATAGTCGTCGTCCTAAAGGTTGTCTCAACAAAAGTTTCGAGACGGGTTTATCACCATCAGTCAGCGCAGCTTCGACAAGTGCCTGACTCTGCTTCTCAAGATGCCCAAGTTAATTTGGGAAGTCACAGGTAAAACCACAGATAACGATAGATCAAGCCAGCGCCAAACCGTTTAACTTAATTCCTTAAGTTGAACAGTCTTGGGTCCTGGCTGTCGTAGAACAAGACGGGATCTCTGACTTGACTCGCTTCAATCAGCCGAACCCGTTCTCTATCAAGGGGTTGACCAACGGCGAAATGCTCACTCAGCTCAGGCCAGCGATCCCAAAAACACGCCCTGGGCTGAATTAAAGCGAAGTCATTTCAGTTAGCCTTCTATTGTGAGGATTTTTTAAGGTGCAGAGATAAGCGGTTCGCTGAAGTCTCGCTGAATGCCTTAAAAGACGAAATTCCCGGAAGACAGCCAGAAGCCCACTAAGAACCCGGCAATGGTCGAAAACGTGACGGAGGGGCCACCCAGTTCATAGGCTTCCGGCATCATGGTGCTGGCCAACATCGCCAAAATCGCGCCCCCTGCTAAGGACTCTGCCACCGCAATAATCCAGGAACTGGCGACGGTTTGCAGCAAACTGCCGCCCAAGGCACTGGCCCCACCCAGCAGTACGGCCCCAGCCCAAATCGCCAAGATGCGGGTGGCGGCGGTACCGGCTTGGCGCATCCCCACCGCGCTGGAGAGGGATTCGGGAATGTTGGAAATAAATACCGCCAGCAGAAAGGAGACACCAACCTGATCATTCCCGGCATTAAAGCCAATCACCAAGGCTTCCGGGATGTTGTCGATTAAAGTGCCCACCAGAATAGCGGTAGGAGCAGAGCTTTTGCTCAACTCCTGGAGCCGGGCCTGTTGCTCTGAGGGCGGCAACTCTAGCTCAACGCTGTCGAGCACCTGCTGCCGCCACAGGTTGGTGGCTTCATCACTCTCAATTTGCGATTGGGTGGTGTCCCGCAGGCGACGGGCCAAAATCCGGCTGAGGCCGCTGGCAAGCTGGGGAGAACGGCCCAACATTGCGTCAAAATCGGCTTTGTCTAGCTCGTAGAGATCCATCTCGGTGCGGGCAATCACGCTGGCCGATCGCTGTTCTCCTGTCAGTAGGGCCATTTCCCCAAACATCTCGCCAGGGCCAAGCAACGCCATCAGGCGGGAGCCTTTGACGATTTCGGCTTCCCCTCGGACGATCATGAACATGGCGTCCCCCAGAGTGCCTTCGTAGCACAGCACCGTGTCTGGCTCGACGGTAATCGGCTTGAGGAGGGGCAAAATCGCCTGCATCTCAGCTGGAGAAAGGCTGTGGAGCATTTCCACGTGGGCAATGCGATCGAGCACCTCAGAGGTCTCTTCTTGGCGCTGCTTATAGAGGTAGCGCCGGGATGACGAGGGGTGGCGCAAAAAGCCGCCCTGCTGGTCGATATAGCGAATGATCACCGTAAACAGCGCCCCGCCCATGGAAAACCCCAGCAGCAGGGGCAAGAAGCCGTGTTCTTGGAAGGTGGAGATGGTGATCTCAAAGGCAACGGCAGACAGTAAGGTGCCGCTACCAAAGGCCATGACCGCCGCAATCAGCGCCCGATTGGGCTTCCAATAGCAGCCGATTCCAGCGCCGATTAACAAACTGGAGGCTCCGAGCAGCCCTTGTAACAGTGCTGGAATAGCCGTAGGTGGCATAGATGGGGAGATTGCCTAGATGCAGCAAGACTAGACCCCATTATCTGTGCTGCGGGACGTATTCAAGCGAAAATCTAGCAGGAATCTTGAGAGATTTTGTCGCTCAGGGGGACAGACGGGGTCGGACGACTACAGATCTCGGTGAGTAAAGGGCTTGGCCTGGTCGCCTGTATAGGTGGCGACGATTTGCCCCTGGCCAACCAGCAAATATTTATAGGTAACCAGGCCGTCTAGGCCCACTGGGCCGCGCGGGGGCAGCTTTTGGGTGCTAATGCCGACTTCGGCCCCAAAGCCGTAGCGGAAACCATCGGCAAACCGGGTGGAGCAGTTGTGATAAACCCCGGCGGCATCCACTTGGGCCATAAAGGTAGCGGCGGCGGCGGCATCCTGGCTGAGGATGGCGTCGGTATGGCGGGAGCCGTAGCGGTTGATGTGGTCGATGGCGGCCTCTAGGCTATCAACCACTTTGACGGCGAGGATTAGATCGCTGTACTCCGTGGCCCAGTCCTCCTCCGTAGCGGCAACCCAGTGGGGAAAGTGCTGGCGGCTGGTGGCGTCGCCGCGCAGTTCTACCCCGGCAGATTCTAGGGCGGTTGCGATCGCACCCAGATGACTGTCCACCGCATCTCGATGGATCAACAGGGTTTCAATCGCGTTGCAGGCAGAGGGATAGCCCGCTTTGGCATCCACGGCAATCTGAGCAGCCTGGGCCACATCAGCAGTGGAATCAACATAGAGATGGCAAATCCCGTCGGCATGGCCCAGCACTGGAATTCGGGTGTTGTCCTGGACGTAGCGGACAAAGCTGTTGGAGCCTCGGGGAATAATCAGATCGACATAGCCATCTAGGGCAAGCAAGGCGCGGGTTTCGGCCCGAGTAGTCAACAGCTGCACGGCATCGGGGTTCACCCCAGCTTCGGTTAAGCCCTGCTTGATGGCGCTGACCAGGGCTTGGCAGGATCGCACCGCTTCTTTGCCGCCTTTGAGGATGACGCCGTTGCCGGATTTCACGGCTAGGGAGGCGATCTGCATCACGGCATCAGGCCGAGATTCAAAGATTACGCCCAGCACCCCTAGGGGACAGGCGACTCGCTTCAGTACTAGGCCGTCGTCGAGTTCTCGGTGAAGTTGCACGGTGCCAATCGGGTCGGGCAGTTGGGCCACGTCTCGCACCCCGGCGATCGCACCTTTTAGCTTTGTGCCGTCTAGCTTCAGCCGACCATAGAGGGGTTTGGCCAGGTGATCTGCGATCGCAGCCTCTAGGTCTGCGGCATTGGCGGCAGTGATCGCCTCGGCATTGGCTTCGAGGGCGGTGGCAATCGCTGCGATCGCCTGGTTTCTGGCAGTGCTAGACAGTTGGGCTAGCTCACGGGCGGCAGTGCGGGTTTGGACTGCGATCGCACTCAAATCCACCGCTGCCTCTGCCCCAACCTTTTCCTCTACCCCCGGAATCCCCATGCTTCGATCTCCTAATAAACCCACCCCAGCGAACCAACCACAGCCGCCTAGGTCGTCGCCAGTCTACCAAATTTGCAGTTTTGCAATGATTTTCCCTAATCCTGAGAAACAGCCACTATTTTGGCTGTAGCTCCCCACGGGCGTTGACTCACGACCCCCACTGTTGTTTCTTTAAGTGTTTCATCAAGAGGTTGCTTCATGACCCCGAACTTTCCCCCTGACGCTGATACCCCTTCTCCAAAAGCTGGCCGAGCCGCAACGGTTGGCGTGCCGCTGAAAATGATGGGTTTTAGCGGCAAACTACTGCTGGCTTCTGGGGTTACCCTAGCCCTGCTATTCGGCATGGTGTTTGTGCTCATTGTCGGTCTGTTGCTGATTGCAGAAAGCGATCAACCTGGCCTAGGTCTAGGGCTAGCGATTACACTCACCATCGTCGTCAATGCCGCTATCTTTTTCCTGTCGCCATTTTTGATGGACTTGACCCAGCGGTTTCTCTACGGCACCCGCTGGGTAGAGCTATCAGACATTCAGCGCCACAGCCCAGAAGCAGCAGCGGTGATCCAGCGGGTCTGTCGCGATCGCAACCTCAAGCAGCCCCGCCTTGGCATCATCGACGACCAAAATCCCACCGCCTTTACCTACGGCTCACTGCCCAACAGCGCCCGGCTCGTTGTCAGTCAGGGCTTATTCACCTATCTCGATGACGACGAAGCCGCCACCGTTTATGCCCACGAACTTGGTCATATCGTCAACTGGGACTTTGCCCTGATGACCGTAGCCAATACCCTGGTGCAGATCACCTATCTGATCTACGTATTTTCCCGACAGATCGGGCGCGGCGGCGGCAATGACCGGGGCAAGGACATGGCCCAAAGCTTGGCGATCGCAGCCTATGTGTTTTATGTTGTCGGCACCTATTTAATCCTCTATCTATCCCGGACTCGGGAATATTTTGCCGACCGGTTCGCCGCCGAAACCACCGGCAACCCCAACGCCCTGTCCCGCGCCCTAGTCAAAATCGCCTACGGCATTGTCGAAGAAGGTCAGCGGGCCACCGAACCCAGTCGGTTGATGGAAGGCACCCGTGCCCTGGGCATTTACGACGCCAAGGCCGCCACCTCCACCGGCACCGCTTACCGAGTGGCGGCAAGCCCAGAGCGGGTGGGTCGGGTATTCCTATGGGATTTGTTTAACCCCTGGGGCTGGTGGATGGAGCTGCAATCGACCCATCCCCTCACTGGCAAACGGGTACGCGCCCTCAGCACCTACGCCGAGCAGCTGGGGATAGGCGCTGAGTTTGATATGGGCCGGGTGGTGGCAGAGGGCCGCCGTCTCAGCAAACAGCGCCTCTACGGCAGCTTTGTCATGGATTTGGTGATTTACACGGCACCGGGCCTGGGCTTGATTCTGGGCTGGGTGATCAGTTTATTTCTCGCTATCCCGTCAGGGTATTTAGCCCTGCCAATCCTGGGCTTGGGCCTGGGAATGTTGCTGAAGACCTTAGTGTCCTACCCCAACTTCAACCGCGCCCCCTACTCCGATGTCTTGACCCTAATGTCAGACCCCTACGCCAGTCCGCTACGGGGGCAGCCGGTCAAGCTGGACGGCACGCTGATTGGTCGGGGGGATGCAGGCTATGCCTTTGGCTCTGACCTCAAGCTTCAGGACAAAACGGGGATGTTGTTTGTGCGCTATGCCTCACGCTTTGGGCCGATTGGCAATTTTCTGTTTGGCATGAAGCAGGTCAAGGCGCTGGTGGGCACCGATGGCAGCAGTCTGGGCTGGTTCCGGCGCGGGATTGCCCCCTGGATGGACTTGATCCGCTACACCAGCGGCGGCAAGGAAATCAACAGCTATCCTCGGTTCTGGGGACAACTTTCGGCAATTCTGCTGATTGGGGGTGGAATTCTCGTGCTCTTATTGTGGGGGTAGTTTGGAGATAGTTGAGTGATGCCGTAACCTCGGCGAAAGGGTAAGTTACGGCATTACCAGCTTTGACAGAGCGTTAGAATCTTACATATTTCTTACTTGGGGGAGGTAGCGCTGTGGAAGTCACGCGGTTGTCAAGTAAAGGGCAGGTGATTATCCCCCGGGCACTGCGACTGGCCCACCACTGGGAGCCAGGGCAAGAATTTGTAGCTATCGATACAGGGGATGGGGTGCTGTTGCAGCCGAAAAACCCCTTT
>PXDR01000178.1 GCA_003566335.1 Cyanobacteria bacterium T3Sed10_344R1 | reverse complement strand
CCCTACGGCTGCGGCTGCGGGCTTGGACTTGGCCGATGCTGTGGCTGAGTTTGCTGGTGGGGTCTTCAGCCACCACCATTTGGGCCACGGTATGGCTGATGCGGATTCCCCCCGTGCCCAACTGCGAGCAGATTAGCCAGTTCAGTGCCGACAGCGATCGGCTGTACTGCGCCAAGGCAGCGGTGGAGTCGGGGGAACCGGAGGCGCTGGTGGCGGCCCTGCGGCTGGTAGCCCCCTGGCAGGCTGACCATCCCCTCTACAGCGAAACCCGACCTGTGGTGGAGCAGTGGTCAGAGGCCATGGTCGAGATGGCCCGCAGTAAGGTGCATGAAGGCGACCTTGAGCGCGCCCTTGAGCTGGCGGCAGAAGTGCCCGAAGACAGCCCCAGCTACCCTCGGGTCACCTCCTTTGCCACCACCTGGGAACAGGAGTGGGAGAGGGGTGAAGCAATTCAGTCGGAGGTGGAAACTGCGATCGCAACCCAAAACTGGGACGAAGCCCTGGAAACCCTCCAGGGGCTCAAAGCGCTGTATACGGACTATTGGGTGCGATCGCAATTCCTGCACCTTCAGCAGCGCATCCAGCTAGAGCGCACCGCCTGGACTCAGTTGAGCCAAGCCCGAGACCTCGCTGCCCAAGGTGACCCCGCCACCCTTGGGGACGCTATTTCCATCGCCCAAAAAATTCACCTGCGCAGTTCCGTCTGGGCTGAGGCCAGTCAGGAGATCAACCAGTGGAGTCAAGACCTGCTGCTCTACGGCTTTCGCCAGTGGGAATTGGGGAACCTAGAGAGTGCGATCGCCGCTGTGCAACAAGTACCCGCCGACCCCACCCTCGCCCCCGAAGCCCAAGACCTGCTGCAGTTTAGCCATGCCCAGCGCTTAGCCGAAGACCTGCCCCAGGGCCAGCCGCCATCCTACAACAAGCTGTTTCAGCTGATGGAAGCCATCGGCGCGGTGCAGCAAATTCCCCCCGGCAGCCCCTTCTACGACCAAGCCCAGGCCGAACTGGTCACCTGGCAAGCCGCCGTCAGAGATTTGGTGCAGCTCCAGTTTGCCCACCACATCGCTAGCCTAGGCTCTCGGCCAGCCTATAATCTGGCGATTAAGCAGGCCAGCCTGGTTGACCCCGACCGCCCCCGGCGGGTGCAGGCCCAGTCCCTGATTTATGACTGGCAGCAAGCAATTCAGCAGCTCGAAGACCGGCCCCTGATTGACCGGGCCGTGCGCCTGGCCTCGGCCAACACAATTCCCCAGCTCAACGCTGCGATCGCCCAAGCCCAGCAGGTCGAGATGGGCCGCGCCCTGCGGATTGAAGCCCAAACCCGCATCGCTGGCTGGCGGAACCAAATCCAGGTAATCGAAGACCAGCCGATTCTGGATGAAGCCAACGCCCTAGCCGCTGACGGTAAGCTAAGGGAAGCGATCGCAGCTGCCCGCCAAATCGAGTCAGGCCGAGCCCTCTATGACGATGCCCAGGCCAGCGCCCGGGACTGGCAAGCTCGAATTGAGCTAGCCGAAGATGGCCCCATTTGGCGGCAGGCTCAAGACTTAGCGGCCCAGGGCAGCCTCAGCGCCGCCATTGATGTTGCGTCTCAAATTGGAGCCGGTCGCGCCCTGTATCCCCAAGCCCGCAGCGCCATTTCCCTATGGCGAGCCGAACGAGATTATATCTGGTCAATTCGTGAGCAAGAGGCCGCCTTTCCCAGCGCCCGTGACGACGAGCCCGAACTAGACCCTGAACCCTAACCTATGACTCGCCGTCCGCTGACGTTAATGCTGATTGACGAAGACCCAGTGTTTCGCCTGGGCCTGCGGATTTGGCTAGAGCAGTTTCAGGACTTCACCGTAGTGGCCGAAGCCGACGGCGGCGCGACCGCCCTCAGTCGCCTAGCCGAAGCCCTAGATGCCGCTGCGATCCCAGAGTCTGAAGCAGAGACCGAGTCTGAGGGCGAGACCGAGGCGTCACGGGGACTAGACCTGGTGATTCTCGACCTGGGCCTCGGGGCCAGCGATCCCGAACAGACCCCAGGGCTGCAGCTTTGCCAACAAATTAAACAGCGCTATCCCCAACTGCCGCTGCTGGCCCTAAGCGCCCAACTGGAACCTGTGCTGCAGGCCGCAGCCCAGCAAATGGGGGCCGATGGGGTGGGGCTGCGAGGCCAACCCGTGCGGGATTTGGCCCAGCAAATCCGCCAACTGGCCCAGGGCGTCGCTGTCACCGATCCAACTGCGCCCCCTGAACCGCTGCCGCCGCCCTTGTCCCGGTGGCAAACCCTGCGCCTAAACCTGCGAGACTCGGGCCTTAGCCAAATTGAGGCGGCTTTGGCAGAACTCCCGACCCCAGAGGGAGCCGTGGCCGATTCTCCGGCAGAAGCCCTGACCCAGGCCGTTGTGGCCGGTCGGCGACGGGAGTTGAAGGCCGCCCGCTGGCTGTTGCAGCAACTGCTAACTCCCACCGTCGATGGGACAACTCCGCCCGTGGTGCCGCCCCGCCCACCCCGGCCCCCCAGAGGCGGCGCAATTCAGCCCCGACCCCGATCTACCCCCGTGCGGCTAACTCAAGCGGAGGCCGGAGCACTGCAATTTACTGTGGCGGATTTGCAGGGGGCGGTGTTTGACGGCGTGTTTCGGCTATTGCAGACCGATTTGGACAACCGCAGCGAAGTCCCGTTAGAGATTGACATTCTGCGGCCCGAGAAAAAGCGAGAACTGCTGTTTCTCACCCTGCGCCAGTTTGAAGATCTGCTGGAAGACCTGCGCCACAGCCAAATCACCCCAGGGCAACTGCCCGAAAAATCTGCCCTAGTGCTGCAAGATTTGTGGCAAGCGGTGACGACTGACTTTTTGGGCAAGTATTACACGGTGCAAATCGGCGGCGTTGAGCAAGCGGTGGTGCCTGCTCTGCTAGAGGAACAGGAGACCGTTCAGCGGGAGATTTTGGCGAAGATTCCCCTGGGGCAAGACCTGTTAAACCACCTGCTGTTTCAGGACTCGCTGATGGTGGAGGGGGCGAGCTATGCAGCGGTGACCCCAGAGGCGATCGCCCATAGTCAAAAGCTGTTGGCCCATCTGCTGATTCAGGTGGCAAATGGGGTGATGCAGCCCCTGCTCAACCAATTTGCCGACGTAGAGCCGCTGAAGAAACACCTTTACCATCGCCGCCTCATCTCCAGCCGCGACATTGAGCGCTTCCGCAATGAGTTGGCCTGGCGCTACCGCTGGGACGCCTATGTCCAGGAACCCACGGCGATTTTTGAAAGCCAGTATCGCCTGTTTACCCTGGGGCCAACCGGCATTGGCGTCACCATGATTTACAGCCCCCGCCGTCAAGAGCTCGATCAGCTCTCGGGCACCCGCTATGCAGTCACCCTGGCCCTAGAAGCACGGGATGCGATCGCACCTCGACTGCGAGCCACCATCGGACTACTGGGGAACGGTGTGGTGTATGTGTTGACGGAGGTTGTAGGGCGCGGCATTGGACTAGTGGGTCGGGGCATCATCAAAGGCGTTGGCCAAGCCTGGCAAGACACCCGTTTTCGCCGCCCCAATGGCAATAAGCGAGAAAGCGAGAACTCTTAAAACTGGAAAACCCTGGGGCTTCAGTAGTTCACGTTAGGATGAATAAAAGTTTACAGAACACGTGCCGCTGAGGTTTGACATGGTTGAGAAAGTAAAAAAGACAGATGCAGAATGGCAGGCGTTGCTCACCCCTGAGCAGTACCAAGTCGCCCGCCAAGCCGGGACAGAGCGCGCCTTTTCGGGCAAGTATCACGACAACAAGGCCAAGGGCATCTACCGCTGCGTCTGCTGTGGGTCAGAGCTGTTCAGTTCTGAGACCAAGTTTGACTCTGGCACCGGCTGGCCTAGCTTTTGGGAGCCGTCCGTGGCCGAAAATGTGGCGACTAAGCGGGACTTCAGCCACTTTATGATTCGCACTGAAGCGGTTTGTGCCAACTGCGACGCTCACTTGGGTCACGTCTTTAACGATGGGCCAAAGCCCACGGGCCAGCGCTACTGCATGAACTCGGCCTCTCTCACCTTTGAACCTGCTGCCGAGTGAAGCTAGCGGTCGATCGGCGGGGCCAAGGGTTTCCGGTGCTGTGTCTTCACGGTCATCCCGGCACCGGGCAGACGATGGCGGTGTTCACAGAACCGCTGAGCCAGCGCTGCTTTACCCTGGCTCCCGACCTGCGCGGTTATGGGGCTAGCCGGACGGGACAGCCCTTTGCCATGATCGACCACCTAGCCGATTTAACCGAATTACTTAACGCCCACAACATTCAGCGCTGTCTGGTGCTGGGCTGGTCTCTGGGCGGAATTTTGGCGATGGAGCTAGCGTTGCGATCGCCCCAGCTGGTTAGCGGCCTGATTCTGGTCGCCACCGCCGCCCGGCCCCGCAGTCAGTACCCCAAAACCACTTGGCAAACAGAGGTCAACACTGCGATCGCAGCTGGACTCAACGCCATCCACCCTGGCTGGCCTTGGGCCGTCAAAACTTTTGGGCTGCGATCGCACCTCGCCTACCTCATGCAGCAGCACACCCCCGCCGCCTACCGCCGCCTGACCCGCGAAGGCATCCCGGCTTTTTTGCGCACCTCCCGCCCGGCCAGTCGCGCTCTCCGCCAAGCCCTGGGCCAGGGCTACAACCGCCTCGAAGACCTCAGCCAAATTCAGGTGCCCTGTTTATTGCTGTATGGGGAGTGCGATCGCCACATCATCCCCACCGCCAGCCAAGAGACCGCAGCCCATCTGCCCAATTGCCAAACTATTGCCTACCCCAATACCGCCCACCTGTTCCCCTGGGAAGTGCCCCAGCAGGTGCAGGCCGACATTGTTCAATGGATCCTGGCCCACCCTGAGGTGATCCTGACCTGAGGATGAGAGGGCTGGGTTAATCCGGCGGAAAGTTAATCCGGCGGGAAGTAAATTACCGGGTGCCAACTGCTGCGCAGCAAATCACTGGTGAAGCTCGGCACCGACCAGCGCATAATGCCGCTAGCTCGACGGGCACAAACTGCGATCGCACTGATGTCGTGCTCCTCCGCCACCTTCAGCAATTCTTCTTGGGGAGAGCCTTCAACCACGACCGTCCTCACCTCTAGGCCCAAGGACTCTAAATCAGCCTTGACCTTTTCCAGCTTGGTCTGGGCTGCTTCCACCGGATGGAGATCCGTCACCCCTCGTCGCTGACTATCGTCCACCACCCAGCAGAGCAAACACCGCTTCAGTTCTGAGTCTGGGTTATCCTGAATCCCCTGCTTCACTTTATTGACCAGGGTTTCTGCCCCGTCACTGCCGTCATAGGGCAGCAGCAAATATTCAAACAACGACTCGCAGCGCAGCTTCAGCTCTGCGGTGGTGAACGCCGACATTAGCTGAGGCCGCAAAATCATCAGCGGTGCGTGGGTACGCTGGGTTAACCCCATCGTCGTGCTGCCAAACAGCTTTTCGGTCAACAGGGTGCGGGTCGGCATCCCCATAAACACCACGTCAACCTGGTACTGTTCAGCCGCCTTGAGAATGCTGTCGCTGGCCCGACCTGAGGCCACTTCAACCTTGACCTCGATCCCTTCTGGCAACCCTTCACAGGCCACAGACAGGGCTTGCCTAGCCTCTTCAGCCCGCTCATCATCTACCCGAGGAATTTCTAGCTCGGTAAGTAGCGGCGCATTGTAAAAAAAGATAATCCGTTGGAGTCCGCCTGCCACTAAGCTCGGCACCACGTTTACCAACCGGTACAGCCCATCCGAGAAGTCGGTACAAATCAGGGCGCTTTGGAACATATTGAGTGCTAGTCCAGTGGTCGTAACGTCACCACATCAACCCTATCCCTCTTAACTGAGCTAGCGCTCAGATTTTGACATTCT
>PXDR01000601.1 GCA_003566335.1 Cyanobacteria bacterium T3Sed10_344R1 | reverse complement strand
GTTTGGGCCAGGTGCTTATCCACTATCGGGGTGAACTCCTCAACAATTTTGCGGAACTCGTCCCCGTCAATGCTTTCTTTTTCGATTAGCAGATCCACTAAGCGGTCAACCAGTTGACGGTTCTCGCTGACAATCGCTTTGGCCTGGGCGTAGCAGCGGATGACGATATCGCGCACCTGGGTGTCAATCTTGGTGGCCACTTCTTCGGAATATTCCGAGCGACTGCCAAAATCTCGACCCAGGAAGACCTCACTCTGGGGATCTTCGAGAGACACAGGGCCAATGGTTGACATGCCAAAACGAGTCACCATCTGCCGGGCAATGTTGGTGACCACCTGGAAGTCTTGACCCGCCCCCGTGGTGACTTCGTCATCGCCAAAGATTACTTCTTCGGCCACCCGTCCCCCCAAAGCTCCGGTAATCCGGGCCAGTAACTGGGAGCGGGAAATCGGCATTTCTTCTTCATTCGGGGCAAACCAGGTGAGCCCTTGGGCCTGACCTCGGGGCACCAGGGTCACCTTCTGAACTGGGTCGTGGCCGGGGGTGAGGGTGCCAATTAGGGCGTGACCAATTTCGTGATAAGCAATCAGTCGCTTACTCTTGCTGTCAACCAGGGGAGCCCGCTCCATCCCGGCCACTACTCGATCTACCGCATCGTCGATTTCCAGCATGGTGATGGCGTCTTTGCGGCGACGGGCGGTGAGGATGGCCGCTTCGTTCAGCAGGTTAGCCAGCTCTGCCCCAGAAAAACCGGGGGTACGACGGGCGATCGCAGCCAGAGAAACCTCCGGCGCAATCTTTTTGTCTTTAGCATGGACTTCGAGAATGCCAAGGCGACCGTTGTAGGTGGGCAAATCAACCATCACCTGACGGTCAAAGCGACCGGGGCGCAGCAAGGCTTGGTCAAGCACATCGGCCCGGTTGGTCGCCGCAATAATGATGATGCCGCTATTGCCCTCAAAGCCGTCCATTTCGGTCAGCAGTTGGTTGAGGGTTTGCTCCCGCTCATCATTACCGCCGCCGATGCCCGTGCCCCGCTGCCGCCCCACGGCGTCAATCTCGTCAATAAAGACAATGCAAGGGGCGTTTTCTTTGGCTTTTTTGAACAGATCCCGCACCCGAGACGCGCCCACGCCGACAAACATTTCGACAAATTCTGAGCCAGACATGCTGAAGAACGGCACCCCTGCCTCTCCAGCAATCGCCTTAGCCAACAGGGTTTTCCCCGTTCCTGGCGGGCCAATCAGCAGTACCCCTTTGGGAATCCGCGCCCCGATGGCGGTGAAGCGCTCCGGCTTTTTCAGGAAGGTGACGACTTCTTGCAGCTCTTCTTTGGCTTCTTCGATGCCCGCTACGTCGTCGAACAGAATCTCGGTTTTCACTTCCAGCTGGAACCGCGCCTTAGAGCGACCAAAGTTCATCGCGCCACCGCCACCGCCTGCTGAGCGCCGCAGAATCATCAACACGCCGAAGACGATAATCAGAGCCAAAAATGAGTTCGTGGCCAACCAGGTCAGGGCGCTGTTGTCGCTAGAGTCGGCGACCTCAAAGTCCACATCGTTGGCCCGTAGCCGCTGTACCAGTTCGGGGTTGCGATCGTTGGCAAACAGTACCACCCGCTTGGGATCATCGTCTTCGCCGTGGCTTTCTAGCTCGACTAACGCCAGCCGTCGGCCTGGATCAACCTCAACCCGGCGCACTTCTCCCTGGTCAATCCGCTGCAAAAGCTGCCCGTAGGTCAGTTCAGTTTCGTCTGGCTCAGGCACAGTTTCCGTCTGGGCGAAGGCAACGGGTAACCCAGCCAGGGTTTGCAGCAATAGCCACCCAGCAGTCAGCCCCCCGGTGATAGCAGGCTTCCAGGCTGGGGTAGAGGAGTTGCGGATGCGGTTTACCATAGTGGCTCAGAAATCGGGAAGGTCAGAGATTAGCGTCAACAGTCAAGGACAATCAGCTTGCCAAGGTGTATCCAGTCTAACCTTCTCAACCCAAGCTGCGTCCTGATTCTCTAGCTAAGAGCTCTCCTTACACACAAGTCATTCTTGATGCGAATGCCCTGCATTACCCCCTCTAGCTCCCCCTTGCCAAGGGGGAGGACAAGAAAAACTCCAGTTTCCCTCCTTACCCCCCGATCGCAACCACCCCATTCTGCCCGCCAAAGCCAAAGCTCAGGCACAGTGCCGCACCTAGCGGCTCCGTTAGCGGTGAGGATGCACGAACAAAGTTGAGGTCAAAAGCAGGTTGGCTCAGCCCGGTGGTTGGCGGCAGTTGTTTATGGGTAAGGGCTAGTAAGCAGAGGACAACGCCAATTGCCCCGGAAGCGCCGAGGGTGTGGCCGGTGGCTCCTTTGGTTGAACTGACTTGGGCCTGGGGGCAACAGTGTTGAATCAACCCAGCCTCGTTGGCATCGTTGAGCTGGGTGCTGGTGCCGTGGGCGTGGATGTAGCCAATGTCGGCGGCGGTCAAGCCGCTGCGCTGTAGGCACTGGGAGATTGCGATCGCAGCCTCCTTCCCCTCGGGGTCTGGGGCGCTGACATGGTGCCCATCGGCGGTAAAGCCCCAGCCCAACAGCCGACCGTAGGATCGGGCTCCCCGAGCAGTGGCGGCTTCAGGAGATTCCAGCAGTAGCACAGCTGCCCCTTCGCCTAGCACTAAGCCTTCTCGCTTCTGGTCAAAGGGATAGCAGCCAGTGGTGGCTAGTGCCCCCATCTTGGCGAACCCGGCCAGGGTGAGGGGAGTTATTGGCGCTTCAACCGCTCCTGCCAGGATGCGATCGCACTGGCCCGACTCAATCAGCACCATGGCTTGAGCAATCGCCCACAAGCCCGTGGCACAAGCCGCCATCGGCGCGAGCAGTGGCCCTTGGCTGCCGACCTGACGGGCGGCCAGCAGGGCCGGGGTATGGGGCAGACTATCTAGCCAAAATTCTGGCGGCTGCTGGGTTTGCAGAAACTGCCGAGCCTGATTTTCAAGCCGCTGCTGCTGGCTGCGGCTAGAGCCGATCACAATTCCGCAATCGGGCTGCGGCGTGGATAGGCCAGCATCCTGCAAAGCCGCTGCCACCGCCTGCTGGGTCAATTCTGCTAAGTCAGCCGGATTAGGGCCAATCAAGGCTAGGGGACGAGGGGCAAGGTCAAGAAAGGGTTGGTGAGGTGCGATCGCACTCTGTCCTGCCAACAGCCGCTCCCAGGTTTGGGTCGTATTGCCTAGGGCCGTCACCAGGCCAATGCCGCTGACGACAACCCCACCCATTCGCGCTAACCCTAATCCCTACTCGTCCGCGCCGTCTGGCTCATCTGCGCCGTCTGCCGAAGTAACCAGATTATCTAGCCCAGAGATCACCTCTGCACTTTCAATCTGATCTCCTTGCTCAATGCCATCCACCACGTCGAGCCCTTCGGTGACATAGCCAAACACGGCATAGTCCCCGTCCAGAAAGGGAATATCGGCCAGGGTGATATAGAACTGCGACGAGGCCGAATTAGGCATTTGAGAACGGGCCATGGCCACTGCCCCCCGCTCGTGACGCAGCACCGGATTTTCCCCGATCTGGGCTTGGTCAAAGGTTTGGCCATACACCGGCTCCTCGGCCCCCGCTGGCTTGATTTCTAGGGGAATCATCCGGGGTTGGCCCGTGGCTGGGTCAGTAAAACCGCCCGTGCCATACATCTGCGGCGACACGTTGGGGTCTGTGGTCTGAGGATCACCCCCCTGCACCACAAACGGTTGAGGCTCCCGCACGACCCGATGGAACAGCACGCCGTTGTAGATGCCTCGCTCCACTAAGTCCACAAAGTTACCCGCTGTGACCGGGGCGTTTTCGCCATCGACCTCAATCACGATGCGCCCACCATTGACGGTGAGGGCGACGGTAGCGCTGCCATTGAGTTGGGGCAGGTCTGCCGTCGGGTCAGCCGCTGGTTCCGGGGCAACCTCTTCAGTCGTTTCCGGCGCTTCTGGGGCTGGCGCTTCTGCGGAGTCTTGGGTGCAACTGCCTAGAAAAAGTGCGATCGCAACCAGGGCAACAGCACTCCAGCGTCGCAGCGGTGAGGTTTGCAGGCTTTTCATCATCACGTTCAGCAAGGTTACAAAAATGATTTACGGCAACAGCGAGGCATCAACAGTAAGCCCCAAGCCTCTAGGGTTTAAAAGGGGTTTAAGGGGCCACAAGCCAATACCCCCGCCAAATCTAAATCCCTTCCAGCGGCACCTGGAGAAACCGAGCCAGCTCAGCCGCCTGGTTTTCTAAATCCGACAGCGGCAGCGGCTGCCCCACCCGGGTCAGCGGAATATCACTGCGCCCCTTCACCTGGAGATACAGCGCCCGCTTAGGATTCAGACCTTCCTTAAGCTGCACCTTCACCGTGCGAATATCGGCCAAAGACTGAGAAATCTCGATGTGGCGGTTTTTGCCCGGAAATCCCTTGCGGACAATTTGGAACGTCCCCGTCTCCTTATCGAACTGGTTGTAGCCTCCCCCCACATTCCAGAACATGGTCAGCCAGAGGTAGCTAGCCAACGCCAGTCCGGCAATGCCATAGAATCCCATCGCCACCCCCTGGGGAACGAAGATCAAATCCGTGGGATTAAAATCAGCGGGATTAGCAAACGGCAGCAGATTGACCCCGAAATAGCTGGACAAACTGGCCAAGAAAAAGCCCGTCGCCCCCATGGTGACAATCGTGGCCCAAAAATAGTTGCTCAGTCGCCGCGCCCCCACCACAGAGCGCCGCAGCACAAGTTGATTAGTAGATCGATCTGCCGACTCAGTGGATACAGCCATAGCGCTCGTCTTAAACCCTCAAAATAAGCCAATCAGCGGACAAAAAATTAGGATCGCCTTCTCTAGTCCTCACCCCACCCTAGCGCGGTCAACGTCACCGCCATAGCCTAGCCGCAGTCTGAGAGAAGACGTATCAGATTGTAAAATTTTGAATCACTCTCTATCATATTAGAAAGCTTGAATCCTTATAGATGGCTCCTTTAGCCGTCTTTATCCGGTGCCAGAGCGTTGTTCTCATGGATTTATCCGTCGGATTTCAGCCAGGTTTTAGGGTGGTCAGCTCACCATTCTATGACTTGACTGCCCCGATTTACCAACCTCTCTCGCACCTATCCTTAGAATCATGCGCGTTTCTGACGTCCTGCCTCAGGACTAGCCAGAAACTTTCCAGCACTTGCGTTCTAAGGGAAACTGGAATCAACTCCCTATTCAAGAGGATTTGAAATGACCATTGCAATGGGACGAGCGCAAGCCAATCGAGGATGGTTCGACGTCCTCGACGACTGGCTAAAGCGCGACCGATTCGTCTTCATCGGCTGGTCTGGTTTGCTGTTGTTCCCCTGCGCCTACATGGCAGTAGGGGGCTGGCTCACCGGCACCACCTTTGTTACCTCCTGGTACACCCACGGTCTAGCCTCTAGCTACCTAGAAGGCTGTAACTTCCTGACTGTGGCTGTCTCCACCCCCGCTGACAGCATGGGCCACTCCCTGCTGTTCCTCTGGGGTCCCGAAGCCCAGGGCGACTTCGTCCGCTGGTGTCAAATCGGCGGCCTCTGGAGCTTCGTTGCCCTCCACGGTGCCTTCGGCCTGATTGGCTTTATGCTGCGTCAGTTTGAAGTCGCTCGACTGGTGGGTCTGCGGCCCTACAACGCAATTGCCTTCTCTGGGCCGATTGCGGTGTTTGTCAGCGTGTTCTTGATGTACCCCTTGGGTCAGTCCAGCTGGTTCTTTGCCCCTAGCTTCGGCGTGGCGGCAATCTTCCGATTCCTGCTGTTCTTCCAAGGCTTCCACAACTGGACGCTGAATCCCTTCCACATGATGGGTGTGGCCGGTATCTTGGGCGGAGCGCTGCTGTGCGCCATCCACGGTGCTACGGTAGAGAACACCTTGTTCGAGG
>PXDR01000401.1 GCA_003566335.1 Cyanobacteria bacterium T3Sed10_344R1 | reverse complement strand
TTTGCGGTTTGGCCCGCGCCACCAAGGGCGATATTGAGGCCGCTGGCAAGGCATTGGCTCCAGCGGTTAATCGCCGCATTCACACCTTCCTTGCCACCTCTGATATTCACATGCAGAACAAGCTGCGCAAAACCCGCCCAGAGGTTCTGGCCATCACAGAGGAAATGGTGGCCTACGCCAAGACCTTTACCCCGGTTGTGGGGTTCTCCCCGGAAGATGCTGGGCGCTCTGACCCTGACTTTTTGTATGAGGTGCTAGAGCGTGCGATCGCAGCCGGAGCCACCACCGTCAACATCCCCGACACCGTGGGCTACCTCACCCCCACGGAATTCGGCGGTTTGATTCGCGGCATCAAGGAAAACGTGCCCAACATTGACCAGGCGGTGATTTCCGTCCACGGCCACAACGACTTGGGTCTGGCTGTCGCCAACTTCCTCGAAGCCGTGAAAAACGGGGCGCGGCAGCTTGAATGCACAATCAACGGCATCGGCGAACGGGCTGGCAACGCAGCCCTAGAAGAACTGGTCATGGCCCTCCATGTCCGCCGCAGCTTCTACAACCCCTTCCTGGGTCGTCCGGCGGAGTCTGAGGAACCCCTGACCAACATCGACACCCGTCAGATCTACAAAACCTCCCGGCTGGTGTCGAACCTAACCGGCATGTTGGTGCAGCCCAACAAAGCCATCGTCGGGGCCAACGCCTTTGCCCATGAGTCTGGCATTCACCAAGACGGCGTGCTGAAAAACCGCCTCACCTACGAAATTATGGACGCCCAGTCCATCGGTCTCAACGACAACCAGATTGTCCTCGGCAAGCACTCAGGCCGCAACGCCTTCCGCACCCGGCTAAAAGAGCTGGGCCATGAGCTAGAAGATCAGGCGCTGAACCGAGCTTTCTTGCGGTTTAAGGACTTGGCCGACAAGAAGAAAGAAATCACGGATTGGGACATCGAGGCCATCGTCAACGACGAAGCTCAGCAAGCGCCAGAGCATTTCCGGCTGGAGCTGGTGCAGGTGTCTTGCGGCAACCCGGCTCGGGCCACGGCCACGATTACCCTGCTGACCCCTGATGGCCAAGAGCTAACGGATGCAGCGATTGGCACTGGCCCAGTGGATGCGGTCTATAAGGCAATTAACCGGATTGTCGATATTCCCAACCAGCTGATCGAGTTCTCGGTTCAGTCGGTGACGGCGGGAATTGATGCCATCGGCGAGGTAACGGTGCGGGTGCGCCATGAGGAGCGAATCTTCTCGGGTCATGCTGCCCACACGGATGTGGTGGTGGCGTCTGGCCAGGCATATCTCAATGCCCTAAACCGGCTTTATACCAACCTGCAAAGCGGTGGCTCTCTCCATCCCCAGCGGGATAATCAGCCGGTCGCCTCTGTGACCTTGTAGATCTATGACGTTGTAGCCCTATGTCAGAGTCGGAACCCAGGCTAGAGGCAGAGGCCGTGCGCCAACAAGCCCTGGCCTTGGGCTTCCACAAGGTTGGCATCGCGGCAGTAGATCCAGCGCCCAGCGAAGCAGAGCAGGCCAGTCAAGCCGCGCTGAACCGCTGGCTAAACCAGGGACATCAGGCAGACATGGCCTGGATGAACAGCCCCAAGCGACAAGATATTCGCCAGGTGTTGCCGGGGGTGAAATCTGTGATCGCCGTGGCGCTGAACTACTACACCCCCCATCAGCGCCCGGTGGAACCGGAGTACGGCAAGATTTCTCGCTATGGCTGGGGCCGAGATTATCACCGGATTCTCCACCGCAAGCTGAAGGCGTTGCAGCAGTGGCTGATTGAGCAGGGACAGTCAGACTTGCCAATCACGGCCCGCTACTATGCTGACACTGGCCCGGTGTCGGACAAATTCTGGGCGCAGCAGGCGGGTTTGGGCTGGATTGGCAAAAACGGCAATGTGATTACTCGGGAGTATGGCTCCTGGGTGTTTTTAGGGGAGGTGCTGACCAATGCTGCGATCGCACCCCAATCCGCCGACACACCCCATACAGACCATTGCGGCACCTGCACCCGCTGTTTGGAGGCTTGCCCCACCGTCGCCATCACTGCCCCGGCGGTAGTAGATGCCAACCGCTGCATCGCCTATCACACGATTGAAAACCGGGCCGAAACCCTGCCCTCGGAAATTGCCCAAAACCTAAACGGCTGGGTGGCTGGCTGCGACATTTGCCAAGATGTTTGCCCCTGGAATCAACGCTTTGCCCAGCCGACAGACGTGGCTGACTTCCACCCCTACCCCGATAATCTCGCCCCCCAATTAAGCGATCTGGCCACCCTCTCTGAGGCCGCTTGGGATCAGCGCTTCCCCGCTTCTGCCCTGCGACGAATTAAGCCCGCCATGATACGCCGCAACGCCCAGGCAGCGATGGGTGGAGCAAATTCAGATCAGGCGTGAGCTTCAGATAGGCTACTCGGACTCGACGGCATCTGGGCTCGTAGCTGATTGGTCGACCGATTGATTAATTGAGGTGAGTTGAGCCTGCCATTCTTGCAGCCGCAGTTGGGCGGTGGCGTAGGCTTCGGTGCGGGATGGGATGCGACCGACTAAGCTGACAGCTCGACTCAGGTTTGAGGCGGCTTCAGATTCAGCCAGTTGCAGCAGATCCCAGCTCCAGCGATTAGCGGCGGAGACGGCCTCGCTGTGTTGGCTGCTGCTGGAGGGCACTTGTTGAGCAAACTCAATTGCGGTGGTTAGGCCATCCACACTGCCGGACTGGGCGCTGGCGTAGGCATCGGCTAGGCGACGCTGGCCCTGGGCCTGCCCCTGCCAGGTGCGGACATCGCTCTGGGCTGTGTCGTAGAGGGCGCGACCGGAGGTGATTTGGTTGGCGACTGCGATCGCTTCTGGGATCCGACCGCCATCTGCTAGCTGGCGGGCCTGACTGAGTAGGGGCTGGTCTTCAATTCGCTGCACCTGGGCCTGCCAAGTGCGGATTTTGTCTTGGGCATTGCTGTAGAGGGCGCGGCCTGAGCGAATGGTGCGGGCTTCGGTGATAGCAGCTCGCAGCCCGTTGAGGTTGCCCTGGTTGGCATATTGCTCAGCCCGAACCAGAGTGGGCTGATCTTCAACGGTTTCAATCTGGGCTTGCCAGCGATTGATTTGGGTTTGGGCTTCGTCCCAGCGGGGATTGTTGCGCTCAACCTGACGGGCGGTTGCGATCGCAGCCCTGAGATCCCCTACCCCCCCTTGTTCAGCAATCCGGCGGGCGGCTTCTAGTTGCGCGACCCCGGTGGTTTCCTGCTGCCAGGTGCTAATCAGGGTTTGGGCCCGGCTATACAGGGGGCGATCGCGGCCAACACTTTGCAGCCGGGCGATGGCGGCCTCGTAGTTTCTAGCCCGGCCTTCGCCAACTAGGGCATAGGCTTGGGCAAAGGTTTGCAGATCTCGGACTTCTGCCGCTAATCCGGTGCTGGCCGGAATCTTGGCTAAGATTTCTTCTGCCCGCTCAAAATTTTGGGCGGCCATAGCATCTTCAGCTAGGGTCAGCAGCTTGCGGCTAAAGTCGGTGGTCAACCGCTGGGCTTCGGCAAATACCGGACTGCTGCGAGGAATTTCCCCCACCATGTCTAGGGCGCGGCTGAGATTGCTGAAGCCGCCGCGTTCAGCTAGTCGCTGGGCTTCACCCAGTCGTCCACCCTCTTCTCGGGTGGCGGTAATGAGTTGACTTAACTCGTTGTAGCGCGTGGTTTCCCAATGACGGTTGCCCACATCCAGCAACTGCACCGCTAGGTTGAATGCTTCGCGGAACTTGAGCTGTTGGAGTTCCCCAATGGCTGACTCGTAGAGGTCTTCTGCCCGCAGCCAAATCCCTTCCCAAGTTTCAATCCGATCGTTGACCAACTGAGCGGCAGCCGTTTGTCCTGGAATCCGTCGAGCGGTGGTAATGGCTTGGGCTAACTCCCCCTCATGGAAGGCGGTATCCGCCAAGACCAAAATTTTCTCAGCCCAGGACTCAATCCGCTCGTCAATCTCTTGGCGTAGGGGATGGTCTTCGGGCAGGCTGTCCACTAGGTCAATGGCGGCCAGCAGGTCATCTACATTGCCCTGCTCCGCGTAGGCTTCAGCGCACTGCATTCGCATCGAGGCCGATGCGGTGGGCCAAAAGATGGCTCGACAGTTGGGCAGACCTGGAATGCGGAATAAGCTTACTGCCGAAAAAGCTGCGATGCCGCTAAAGGTGGCCACCGCCATGACTGACCAAAATTGCCAGCGATGGAACAGGCCAATTCGGGGCAAGCGCGGTCGGGACGGCGGCAGATTGTCAGGGGCATCCGCCGGGCCATCTTCGGGGATGGCTGGATCTCGATGGTCAGGGGTTAGACCAACCAGTGTGTCGTCGGTTGGGTCGTCTTCGCTATAGAACGGCTCGACATATTCGTACTGCTAATGGCGGCGCGGGGGCGGGGGCGGCGGCGCAGTCTGGAGCGGCGCAGGCGGGGCAACCGCAACCGTTGGGGGGGACGCGACGGTTCTGCCGGGCTGGGGTGGGGTGCGGGGCAGCTTGGGCCCAGGGGGGCGCGGTTGTTGACCGCGACGGCGGGCGGGCGGCACAGGCTGATAGCCCTGAGGGGGGCCATTTTCAGGATTCCAACTGGGGATAGCGCGATCCTTGGTCATAAACTCTACCCGATGAAACCACCCTGAACGGTGCTGAGACGTTGGTGAATGAAGCGGATGCCGCTTGCGGCTGTGAGCCGTGCCTAGCTGTGACGCTGTTTCTCTAAAGCGCTGTTTCTCTAAAGCTAGGAAGCTAGCTGCTGTAGACTTTAGCGCCAAAAGGCCAAAATGACAGACATCAGTATAGCCGTGAGTGGCTGTGATGCAAGTTATTCAGACTTTTCTCAGCTTTGGGCCGATTTAACCATGATTTTCCCTGAGTTCCAAGACCGGTGGACGATGGGTATTAGTTTGGCAAGAACTGCACCATTGCTTCGGCAACCAGTTCCGGCTGCTCTAGATGGGGCACATGACCGCTGTTGGGCACCCAAACCAGTTGATTATTCGGCAGGGTCTTCGCAAAGCGATCGGCGTCTTTGGTGCCCAGGATTTTATCTTGGGCTCCCCACAGCACTAGGGTCGGTTGGCTCACCTGGTCAATTTTGCGGCTGAGGAAGTTGTAGCCGTTGCTTTTGGTAAAGGTGATCAGCCCTTCCTGCCAGCGATCGCACCCTAGATGCAGCGAGGCACAACATTCGGCGTCTGGGGTGACTAAGCTGCGATCGCAATAGGCTTGCAGACTAATCCGCCGCCGTACCCGAGGGTTGCGCAAAAATGCTGTGGCCCACTTGTCTAGGGGCGGCACCATGATCCGGCCCATGGCTGGCCCCGCCGCAAACCCAGCGCTGTCGAGCAGCACCAGTTTCTCCACGGCATCAGGATAGGTTAGGGCAAAGTCAATGGCTGCTGCCCCGCCCATGGAAGCGCCGACCAACACCATAGGCCGCTGGATCTGCTGTTGCCAAAAGCTGTAGAGGTGTAGCTTAATCGCCCCAGGGGTGAGAAAAGGAACCAGGGTGCGATCGCAAAATCCAAACCCCAACAAGTCCACCGCCCAAGTCTGGCGATGGGGGCTTAACAGCGGCCACAGCCGCCGAAACTCCAGCAACGAACTGTCAAACCCGTGAATCATCACCACCGGAGCCTGCCCGTCCTCTGTCCCGCCGCAAACGTAGGTGCTGGGAATTGGGGCATCGGCTAGGGGCGTTGCGATCGCAGCTTGCTGAATCCCTTGGGCCATCTGCACCGAGGAGGGCTCAGTCAGTTGAGCCACCGCTGGCGGTAGAAATGGGGGGAAGGTTGACGACACAGAAGAAGACACAGCGGCACCTACTCGACTCGATCCAGCACTGAAACCTTGGGGTCAACGATTTTTTGACCTTGGCCAGCAAACTT
>PXDR01000081.1 GCA_003566335.1 Cyanobacteria bacterium T3Sed10_344R1 | reverse complement strand
TTGGCACATTGCCTGAAACCACTGAAACTACGTTACGTGTTTACGCTATTTGAGGCACTTGTTGCTGGCAGTCAGGTCATTCAGACCTCAGTATTTACTCCTGCTCCTCATCTAGGCTTAGAACACCTGCTGCGGAAAGGTTTTCACGCCACTCATACAACGCCACATCAACCAAGCCTGTGGTGGTTTTGATTGAGAGGGAGCGCCCAGACAGGTTCTCGTAGAGTTTGGAATATTCGGCCAGGTTGTACTCAAACCGAGTCATTCGCCTGCTCCTGCCAAAGCGGAAAGCAATCGGTTTTCGCTGCTGCCATTGGGAGGGCAGCAGCGGCACCCTAGCTAGGGTAAAACCCTTCACATAGCCTTGCAGTGTTCTCTTTTTGAACTCTCTCTTGGGGTACGGCAGCATTAGCGACAGACTCACCGACTTAAACTGCTGAAATCGCTCCAAAATCAGCTCAGCACAAAGATGCTTCTTGAAGATTTCACTGCCCCCTTTCCGCAGACCATACTGAGTTCGCACTGTACGTCCGACTTCGGCCATACTTTCATCGAACTCTAAGATTTTCTCCCGTAGGGCCAACACATAATCCTGCTGCTCAGGCTCTAGGGCATCCAATAATAATCTCAGGGACTTGGGTGGACGACTTGGGACTGAGGGCGCTACGAGATTGTCTTGGGGCTCTCCCGGCCTCAGGGAACCATGGTAGTCCGGCGGAATCGCAACCTGATGGGGCTGATCGGTCTCTGTGGCGTGCAGATGAAAGGTGATTTTGCTGTCCGACTCGTGTACCTGGAATCTCCAGAAATCAAACGATAGACGGCTATAGGTACGATCAATTTCGTTGTGCAGGTGGAAGGAAGGCGCAATCGCAATCAGCTTGATTGGCTGGCGGTAGTCTACTTGATCTGGAAAAGGCTGCTCTTGCTTGATGCTGGCGTAGTAGCGGGTGAGCTGGGGCACTACATAGCGATCTTCTTCATTTTTAAGCTCTAAAATCGCCAGTTGGCGATTGGCTGTAACCGCTAAGATGTCGCAGACTTGGCCTTTGATTATGTATTGGCGGGCCAAGGGCGTCAGGGTGAGTAAGGGGGCAAGGTTAGCCCATAAGAACTCTTCGAGACCAAATTCGCTAGTAAATGACCAATCCACCACAAGCAGTTTAAGGGCAGCAAAGTACGACTTTCCCTTTCTACTCTATCTCGCAGGGCACAGCGCCTACCCTGACTGCCGACTGCCTGACCTCGTTAGCCCACTCAATCGCTCTAGCCCCTTGATTTTTTTCTCTGTTATCCGCTGCTGTGCCTAGACCAGACCTTGATAGCCTATGAGGCATCAGCATTGCAGCCTCTATGACCCGCCGCCCTGTTTCGCTCCAAAAGCCACCCAACGAAACAGTGACCGCCATCTTCTGTGCCCTAACGCTGGTGCATGTGGAGCAAATTTATCTCTTTTGGCGCTCCATCCTCCAAGCAGCTCAACAACCCGATATCAGTTGGGATTGGGCCTACAAACTCCGCTTGGCTGTGAACGGTAGCCGCTACAAAGCCTATGCCATTGAGCTGGATGCATTGGCGCAGGGCGTTATGCTGCTGGAAACTCAGTGGCATCGCTCGTGGTTCCCAGCGAGATCGCCGCTGGTTTATCTGGAGTACTTGGCCTCTGCACCATGGAACCGTCGGCCCATCGAAGATCCCCCTTATTTGGCGGGCGTTGGCCGGACACTCCTCTTGCTAGCCCGGCAGCGCAGCGTAGAACTCGGATACGAGGGACGCGTTGGCTTGCATTCACTACCCAGAACTGAAGCTTTTTATCACCGCAACAATATGGCCGACTACGGCCCCGACGCTGAGAAGGACGGATTGGTATACTTCGAGTACGCGGCAGTACAACGTTAGGCAGCCTTCATGAATGACGAGGTTTTGGCTCAGCAACTTGCAAAAACGGGCAATTTGCTGGACTTGCTCGATGATGAAGCCTGGGTGAGCGAAACTGAGGCGATTGAAGCTGAGTGCGGCGGGCAGGTAGAAGCCGGGCTGGGCCTTAAGTCTTACGTTGAACAGTTAGCCTCTGTGCCTCAAGCCGCCTTTCGGCAACAGCGACGACAGGTGCAACTGCTATCGATTCTGTTGCCAGAACTGAAGGCATGGCTGCAATCTTGGGAATTGGGCCTGAGCTTTGAGGCTGTCTATATCGAAGCGCAACGACGGCTATTTCAGCATCTTCAGCAGCCCACACCTGAACAAGCAACTTGGCTGGATGCTCTATTGACAGAGGATTCCCAGCAGATCGCTCCTCAGCAGAAGACGGTGCGACCGCAAGCGATCGCCATGCTGGCGAAAGTGCTCGCTGAGGATGACTGGCAAGCGCTAGCCCAAACAGCGGCAGAAGAGACGGCGAAAGGGATTTTGCTGGTTCGGCAACGAGAGGGTGTTCTGCCTGTTGTGGTTTAGAGGGATGACATGATTTAGCGCCTACTCAGGTTTTCGCTCTTAACCTGAATCGCTGCGCCGAGGCCCGTGATGATATGACGGGGAAGCTTAGCCTCGGAGGGCTCCCTTAAGACCGATAGGCGGCCATGCCACCGGAATCGCTTGGGGTATCCCGACTAATGACCACATCATCAACCCTCGGCCCGACGAATCCCTTAATCTTGGATCCGATCCTCAGCAATGGCACATAACCTTTCAAGTTGTGTCCTTACCCTTTTAGGGCTACCACGGGACAGCAGTAAGTCCTAGCTCTGTGGGTAGATTTAGTCTTTAGCATCGGTGGCAGCGCCGTAAAGCACCTCCAGATCAGGCGCTTCGGTGCAGTAGAGGTGAACCCAGATGTAGGCGTGCTGAAACAGAGCCAGAGCCAGGGCAGCGCGGGACTGAGCCCAGACAGCAATAGTCCACAATATCAGCAGGGCAAAGGTGTACATGGCGTTGCCGCTGTAACGAAAGGCTCCCTGGTTCACCAGGGGTATAGTCCAGTAGCGGGCGCGAAAGTGGTCACCACCCGCCGCCCGCACTAAGCCGAAGTAGCGAAAGATAGACCAAATCGTGTAGACCGCAGGCACCAGTAGCAGCGTTCCCAGGGCGATCGCCACCCCCTCTGGCATCTCCAGGGTTCTCGGTGTGCTAGTTGCCACGGCGATAGTCATTACAACGCGGGCCACCAAGAACGGGAAGAAAATCACCATCCAAACTGCTAGATCGGCCCGACCCAGCAGCCGACTGAAGGCTCCAAAGCAAAGCTGCAATCGCCACACCAGCCACACCAGCACCTGCTGGATCACTACAGCAGCCATCAGCCCGTAGACCCACTGGCGATCGCCTACCCCCAGCCAGCTCCCCCCTGTCAGCCCCGGCTCTGCTAAGGCAACACCTCCTGGCACTAGCACCAACACTAGAAGCAGGTGCTGCAACTGTCCATGGAAAAAGTACGGCCAGGGCAATCGACGATTAATCTCTGCCAGTTCATTCATAGGCTACTCCCAAGTAGAACGCTAAAGCCTGGCGCAGAAACAAGCCTTCCTACTCCATCCTATCCAAACCCCCACATCCCCCTTCCCTTTGGATAAACAGCAGCTAAGGAGGAGCAATCTCAGTCCACGCACACGGTGACTGCCCAAAACCCCTGAATCCGCGATCTCCGTTACCAGCAGCTTCCCCAACTTCGGCTCCAGATAGACCTCTGCCAATCGACCAATCTCCAGCAGCAGCTCCTGGAGCTGGTAACCCGGCATCGTCCAGTCAACCCTCTCTCTGACAATCGTCTCTCCGGCTGCTAATCGCAGCGCTTGTAGAGTCCGTTCACTTTCAGTCCCTAGCCTCACTGCCGACTAGACGTGGGCTGCCGCTGGGGAATGGTGATGATGAATTTGCTACCGCCAGCGGTGGGGTCGCTGTGGCAAACCAAGGTGCCACCGTGTTTTTCGGCGATGATTTGGTAGCTGATCGAGAGGCCCATGCCGGTGCCTTTGCCGACGGGTTTGGTGGTGAAGAAGGGGTCAAAGATGCAATCGCGGATGGCTTCGGGAATGCCGGGGCCGTTGTCGGCGATCGCAATTTCTGCCTGTCCTTGTTCATCAAGCCGAGAGCGAATCGTGATGACGGGCTCGCTGATGCGCTGACGGTTCAGGGCATCTTCTAGGGCGTCGATCGCATTGCTGAGCAGATTCATAAACACCTGGTTGAGCTGACCGGCATAGCACTCGACCTGGGGCAGGTCACCAAACTGCTGCTGCACCACAATTTCGGGCCGGTCGTGCCGAGCCTTAATCCGGTTTTGCAAGATCATCAGGGTGCTGTCGATGCCCTCGTGGATATCCACTGACTTCATGTCGGCCTCGTCCATGCGAGAAAACACCCGCAGGGATGAGACAATCCCGCGAATTCGCTCCGTGCCAACCTTCATTGACTTCAACAGCTTGGGCAAATCTGCCGTGACAAAGGCCAGATCTAGCTCCTCCCGGGCCTGCTCAATCGTGTCCCCAGGCTCGGGGAACTGGGTTTGGTAAAGCTCAACTATCTGCAGCAGACTATCGGCATAGTCTTGGGCATGACCAAGATTGCCAAAGATGAAGTTGATCGGGTTGTTGATTTCATGGGCGACCCCGGCCACGAGCTGGCCCAAGCTAGACATCTTTTCGGCCTGGATCATCTTCACCTGGGTCTGCTGCAACTCTTGGAGCGCCTGCTCTAGTTCCTGGCTCTTTTGCCAACTCTGGTGGTAAAGATTAGCCTGTTCGATTGCGATCGCTAACTGATCGCTGACGGCTAGCAGCAGCACAACCTCACTGTCGCTCCAGTGATGCTCAGACTGATTGGTGCAGATCACCACACCGATGCGGTCAGATTGGGCCTGGACTGGCACCAGCAGCTCTGACTGGGTTTGGGCTTGGTGCAAAAAGTCTCGGTGGATGGGCTCTGAGTAGTGGTCGGCTTGATTGATCTGGAGCACTCCGTTCCGCAGCAGGGGGTGGTCTATTGGCCCCACCACAGCCATGGGGACGGGGCCGAGGATGCTGGGAATATGGGGAAGCCGGACTTCTTGCACAACTTCCCAAGTCGGGGGATCAAGTTCAGGGCTGTACCAGGCAAAGGCACAGCAGTCGAGCTGTAGCTGCTGCTGAATTGCCCTCAGGGTATTGTCAATGACGGTTTCAAGGTTCAGAGAACGGCGGATTTGAGTGGTGACTTGGTTGAGCAACGCCTGGCGGTCGGCATAGGCTTGCAGCTGTATTTCTGCCTGTTTGCGTTCGGTGATATTGGTTGTGGTGCCAATCAGCCGGTAAATGTTGCCCGTAGCGTCCATCAGCGGATTTAGGGTCGTCAGCCACCATAGCTCTTGCCCCTGAAACGGCGTCGTCTCTTCGTAACGAGTTGGGGTTTTAGCCTGGTAGCAGGTTCGATAGTTCTCAGTCACTCTGCTGCCATATTCAGGCCCAAAACTTTCGATGGGCGTGTTGCCTAGCACCTGCTCCCGCAGAACTCCCGTGTTCTCTTCTGTGGCGCGATTCCAGCCGCTAAAGCGAAATTCATGCTCATTGGGGCCACTGCGAATTACATCAATGACAAAGATGCAGTGCTCGGAACCTTCAAATACGCTGCTGAGGAATGCTTGCTGCTGCTGAAGCAGATGTTCATTCTGTTTGCGGGCAGTGATGTCTCGCATCACCACCACTGCTCCCTGTTTGTCTCCGGCCTCGTCAAAAAAGGCTTGGCCGCTGACCAGTAAGTTGCGAGCCGTGCCCTGTTTCGGGGCAACCACGATTTCTACATTACGGACTTTTTCGCCGTTGAAGGCGCGAAATAGAGGAATATCGGCCATCTCCAGCGGGGTCTGACCATCGCCGTGGTAGAGGTCAAAGTGACTAGCCCACTGACCTGGAAGCAGTTTGGCTGCGCTAATGCCGTAGAATTCCCGGGTGGCTTGGTTGAATAGGGTCAAAACGCCGTTGCGATC
>PXDR01000288.1 GCA_003566335.1 Cyanobacteria bacterium T3Sed10_344R1 | reverse complement strand
TGGACTCAGAAGCGGTCACAGCGGGAGCTTCCTCGGGGAAGGCAACAGCTTCTAGGCTGTCAACGCCTGCGGGAGCAGCTTCAGTAGTCTGGGCAGCCATTGCGTTGCCAGAGATGGCTAGGGCTGCGCCGAAAACTGCGGGGCTAGCCAGCAGTGCTTTCCAAAAAATCTTAGACATATGAGATCCTCACACCTTAATAAAGGAAAGTTTGGGGACTGCAACCGAAGCGGCAGTTCAAAACATCATTCCTCGAAACTCTCCATCTGCAAGCGAAACCTGACGATAGGTCAGCACTTGAGAAGGAGGACTTAATCACACACTGGCCTAACGATAGCAGATTTACTACGGCTAGGCTAGCAATTCCAACAAGAAAAAAGACGCGGGGATTTTGGTCAGGTTCCCAATCGCTGAAATATCTGCTGTCATTGGGTTCCAGCGCCTCCCTCTCCTCCTTGAACTGTTCCATTTTGTTGCTGGAAATTTAAGAAGATACGACCCGGAGCGAGATGGGCTGGGCTGAGGGCAATGATTTCGAGAATAATCCGGGGGTTGAACGGCAGTTCGGATCGGGCTCAGATGACTCAGAAGATGAAAAAAGGAGATGCGATCGCACCTCCTTTACTCTTTCGCTCCTTTTCCCTGAGGGGACTCCTCTGACTCGTGACCGGATTCTTCTCCACAGTCAAGATGTCAGGGGCACCGTTAGTCCAACTTGTCCAGTTGGGCAGCCATAGAAAAGTCCTTGGCGGTGAGTCCCCCGGCATCGTGGGTGGAAAGGTGAATGGTGACCTTGTTGTAAGAAATCTCGATGTCGGGGTGGTGACCGGCGGCTTCTGCTGGCTCGACCAGCTTATTGACGAAGTTGATCGCCTGAATGAAGTCCCCGAAGGTTCGTTGGGTAACAATCTCGCTGCCGTCGAGCTTCCAGTCAGGCAGTTGACTAAGGTGAGTCTGAATCTCTTGGTCGCTGAGTGGGGTAGCCATGGTTGATCTCCTGTAATATCTGCGAGTCATGACCGCTGGACTAGGCGCAAAGCGCAGTCTGGGGGCGTAACTCTTGGGGATTATTGAATCCTTGTTTAGAGAGTAGAGGATTCAGCCCAAAACAACAGGCCCTTACAGGCATTTAAAAGCCGTCCGCCCCTGTCCGGGGACAGGGGCGGTCTGGCTGGGTCTTCAGTTTGAAAACCTGACTGCCGGGAGGAACCCCCGAGCAAGTCGGTAGAAAGTGCTGTTAGCGTCCAGGAGGTGTTGCTAGGCAACGACCCTAGGGTCAACAGCAGGGGTCAACTGACTTCTTAGAGGACAGCCCCGGCACACAGCCGATTTGCCTCAACTTGAAGACCCGTGCGTTTACTACTATCTGGCATGGGCATCACCTCCTTAATTCCTGAACGGCATTTTTTTGAAGTTCAGAAGCCTGCATTTGCCTGCTTCTGTTCCCAAGGTAGCACAGAGATATAGGTTTGACAGTTTGGTTGCTAACCCTCGGCTAAATTGAGGGTGTTTTCAAGGGTTTGAGCAGGTGTGACGTGGTTTCACGGCGACAGTTTATGCGATCGCTGCTGGCAGGGGGACTGCTGGCAGGAACGGTGGTTTTCCCTGGTGCGACGCGGCCTGCGATGGCGGTTCCAGCAACGGGAGCAGGTCGGGTGGTTGTGGTGGGGGCTGGGTTGGCTGGCCTGGTTGCGGCTTATGAGTTGGAGCAACTGGGCTGGCAGGTGACGGTGTTGGAAGCACGCGATCGCATCGGTGGACGCGTCTACACCTGCAGACAGGGTTTTTTAGAAGGCCAATATGCTGAAGCCGGGGGAGAGTACATCGACGGACTGACGGTGCATTCCCAAATGCACCGCTACATCCAGCAGTTTGGGCTGGAGCTGGCGGCGGTGACTGGGGCAACTGAGCTCGGGGGCACTTATTATCTAGAGCAGCAGCGCTTACCCTTGACTGAACGTGCGATCGCAATCACCTTTGGCCCTCAGGTTGCAGCCGACCTTGACCGATTTTGGGATCAGCTGGCATTGCTGGCCAGTCCGATTACCGACTTTGATCACATTGGCACCAACCCAGGATCCGCAGCCCTAGACCAGCGCACCGTTGCCCAATGGACAGATGACCTAAAGCTACATCCCGTGGCGCGTCAACTGCTCGACCAGTATCTGCGAGGGGAAACCGATGAGCCTAGCCGCCTTTCTTTATTATTCCTGGCTCAGCAGGCGGCGCTTTATGCCAAAGTTCCTGACCGTCAGCTTGAGCTCTACCGGATTGCGGGCGGTAACGAACAACTGCCCTTGGCCCTAGCCCGTCACCTACAAACACCAGTGCAGACCCGCTGCCCAGTTCAGCGCATTTGCCAAACAGCCCAAGGCGTCACGGTGGATCACGCCCAGGGTCAGTTAGAGGCTGACTATGTCGTTGTGGCGGCTCCGCTGCCCGCCCTGCGCTCAGTGAGCTTTGAACCTAACCTGCCTGGGGTGTTGAGGGATGCGATCGCATCCCTCAACTACGGCACCCACGTCAAAGTGATGGTGCAATATCGCCAGCGCCTCTGGCGTCAGCGCTATGGCGTTAGCGGTCGAACCTTGACCGACTTGCCTTTGGGGTTTGCGATCGAAGCCACAGCCCAACAACCGGGGACTGGCGGCATCCTGACCGCCTATGTGTCCGGCCAATACGGCCAGCAGCTTTTGGCCCTACCGCCAGACCAGCAAATTGCCTCAGTCATCGACCAGCTTGAACAAATTTATCCCGGTAGCCGCGCCCTAGTGGCCACAGCCCAAACCCGAGCTTGGCCCCTAGATCCCTACAGCGGCGGCTCGTACTCAAACTACGGCCCCGGTCAACTGACCGCCTACTGGGAAGCCCTGCGCCGCCCCCAAGGCCGACTTTACTTTGCAGGCGAACATACCGACCGATTCATTGGCTATATGGAAGGTGCCGTCCGCAGCGGCCAGCGGATCGCTTGGGGAGATCAGACTGGAGCTCACCCCCTAGGCATGGCCTAGTTCCTAACTCTTGGCCTGTAGCGTCCTCCCCAATTTTTCTCCCCTAGCTTCCCCTTTCTCTACTCCTGACTTTTAGGAACGGCCTTTTATGAGAGATTAATGGAGAGAAATTAAGAAATTATTTTTAAGCTGAACTACCCCAATGGATCGCCCCAGATGTTTCCGGGTGGCGGCTAGAGAAGTCAGGATTCCGGTGAGTTGCTGCGGTTGGGGTCTTTGCTTGGCCTAGGGTCGCCTGGGGAAACGCTCCATTCTGTCATAATTTCATGGCAATCCTGAGAGCTGAGGCAGCGGACAGCTGCCCAGGGTAATTGGGCTAGGGTTGAGACATTGGCCCCAATCTACAGACAAAACCTTCAACAGCCAGAGGAAATTCCACTGGGATCAATTTGTGGCCAAGCTGTCTTTCTGCCTAATATTTCTCCATCAGATAAAAACCGTCGAAGGGGGAGTTATCAGCCACAGAGGGTGAATGGTATGATTGCTGACAAATTGGCCTTCACTAGGAATTCTCGGACATGACACAAGCGCCTATTTCGCCGATGGTGCTCGTCATCTTAGATGGATGGGGGTATCGCGAAGGCACTGACGGCAACGCGGTCACGACAGCCAATACCCCGGTAATGGATAGCCTTTGGGCAGCCTATCCCCGTACCTTGATTCGCACGTCAGGGAAAGACGTCGGCCTGCCAGAAGGCCAAATGGGCAACTCCGAGGTTGGCCACCTCAACATTGGGGCCGGGCGCGTCGTGCCTCAGGAGCTGGTTCGGATCTCGGATGCGGTAGAGGATGGCAGCCTGCAAGAAAATGAGGCGCTGCTTAAGGTGTGTCAGGACGTGCGCTATCGCAACAGCACCCTGCACTTGGTGGGCTTGTGTTCCGATGGGGGGGTGCACTCCCACCTGAAGCATTTGTTTGGCCTGCTGGAAATGGCCAAGGCCCAAGATTTGACCGATGTCTGTGTTCACGCCATCAGCGATGGCCGCGATACTAAGCCCACAGCTGGGGCAGAATCGCTGGCCAGCCTCCAAGACTTCATCGAGCAGCTTGGGGTGGGAGAAATTACTACCCTCAGCGGTCGCTACTACGCCATGGATCGCGACCACCGCTGGGATCGGGTGGAGAAAGTCTACCGGGTGATGACGGAGGCTAGTGAGGGCAGCGGCCTCAGCGCGGTTGAGGTGCTGAAAGCTTCTTACGAGACTGGCATCAATGACGAGTTTATTGAGCCCTGTCGCCTTGGTTCTGGGGTGGTCAAGCCTGGAGATGGGGTGATTTTCTTTAACTTTCGTCCAGATCGAGCCCGGCAGCTGACCCAGGCGCTGGTAGATCCGAAGTTCAACGGGTTTGAGCGGCAGCAGATTGAGCCGCTGTCGTTTGTGTCCATGACCCAGTACGACTCCAGCCTGCCGGTGCGGGTGGCCTTTGAGCCTCAAAACCTCAGCAATATTTTGGGGGAAGTGGTGGCTAACCACGGCATGAAGCAATTTCGCACGGCGGAAACTGAGAAGTATGCTCACGTCACTTACTTCTTCAACGGGGGTTTAGAAGAACCTTTAGAAGGAGAAGACCGGGAGCTAATTCCTAGCCCGATGGTGACCACCTACGACAAAGCGCCGCTGATGTCGGCCCAAATGGTGACCGATACTGCGATCGCAGCGATTTCTCGCCAAGTGTATTCCCTGGTGGTGATCAACTACGCCAACCCTGACATGGTGGGTCACACCGGGCAAATGGACGCAACGGTGACGGCCCTAGAAGCAGTGGATCAACAGTTGGGCCGCTTGCTAGCAGGGATTAGCCAAGCGGGGGGCACCGCCATCATCATTGCCGACCACGGTAATGCCGAATGTATGTGGGATGAGCAGCATAAACCCTGGACGGCCCACACCACCAACCCAGTTCCGTTCATCTTGGTGGAAGGGGAAGGGCTAAAAATTCCTGGCCACGGCACTGATGTACGGCTACGGGAAGATGGACGGCTGGCCGATGTCGCCCCAACCATCCTGGAAATCCTGAAGCTGCCCCAGCCCCCTGAAATGACCGGGCGCTCCATGCTGGTGCCCACTGGGGTAGAGGTCAAGCCTAACCGCACCCCCATGCGGGTACCGATGTAGGGGCTGCGATCCGCTGCGGTGAGCCGCTATGATGAGAAAGCTTTAGGTTCAAGGATTTTCAGAGAACGCCCATGATAGTTACCGTCGTACAGGTCATTTGGACTGTGGCCGCAGTGGCCCTGATTGCCGTGGTGCTGCTACATAGCCCCAAAGGGGACGGTTTTGGCGGCTTGGGCGGCCAAGCTCAACTGTTTACCAGCACGAAGAGCGCTGAGACAAACCTCAACCGCATTACCTGGATTTTGATGATTGTTTTTCTGGGGCTGACCGTTATCCTCAGCGGCGGCTGGCTTGAGACTCCGCCAGCAGGGTAACGCCTAGTTTCCGGGGGGAAAGCAGGATTGAAACTAGGGGAGGCGATCGCATCTTGATGCGATCGCCTCCTTTTTGTTTGGGCTTGTTTTTGCGGTGAGCTTTTTTAAAGTGACCTACAGCGGTGTATTCACCAGCCGTTGCCGCAGGCTGACCACATCTTCTAACAACAGCACGGTGACTCGGCCTGTGTAGGTAACGCCTTCTGGATTCGAGGCGGTTTCCAGCCAGTAGCCAAACCGTTCCCCCTGGCGCAGTTCTCCGTTCAGCACCACCGATGGATTATTGCCAAACACCGATTCATTGTTGGGATAGGTGTAAATCCGGTCAGCGAGCTGAAAGTCGTTGTAAACATCAGCGCCATAAATTGCCCGAATTGCTTCTTCTAAGCGACTGGTGGTGACGCCGTTGATCATGTCAAACAGGGTGATGCGCTCACTGCGGATCACATTGCGGCTGCGTCCGGCGAGTCCTTGACCAGGGCCAAACTGAGAGGCTTGGAAAATGAATCGTCGAGCAGCAGTTTCGGCCT
>PXDR01000230.1 GCA_003566335.1 Cyanobacteria bacterium T3Sed10_344R1 | reverse complement strand
GACAGCGATCCATTCGACAACACAAACCCTGCTGCTCCAGTCGGGGCTAGGTGGAAAAGGAAGTGTTGCACCCAGGCAAAGTTGGCGTTGCCGGTGGGCGGGGTGCCGTACTGCCAGCGGCCATCCTGACGGAGTAAGTCACCACCCCAGTCGCTGTCATTAAAGGGAGGGTTGGCGATCACAAAGTCTGCTTTCAAGTCCTTGTGGGCATCGTTTAAGAACGACCCCTCCGGGCTCCAGCGGATGTTAGAGCCATCAATGCCCCGAATCGCCAGGTTCATCCGGCAGAGCTTATAGGTCGTCTCGTTGCTCTCTTGACCATGAATTGAGAGGTTATCAAGCCGCCCCTGGTGATGGCTGACAAACTTCTCGCTCTGGACAAACATTCCACCAGAACCACAACAGGGGTCGAACACTGTCCCCTCATAAGGCTCCAGCATTTCCACCAGAACCCGCACCACACTCTCCGGTGTGTAGAACTGCCCCCCTTTCTTCCCTTCTGCTAGGGCAAACTCTCCGAGGAAGTATTCATACACCTGCCCCAATAGGTCAGTCTGACGGGGTTCTGCCCTGGGGTCGATGGGTGTTGTCTCTAGCTCCAGCTGCTCGTTAGGCACTTCGACAGGCTTCGCTAGGTTGACGCTGCCAATCATGTCGATCAGTCCCCCCAGGGAAGTAGGGTCGAGCTTCTGCTGGCCGTAGACCTTGGGCAAAATGCCCTTCAATGCCTTGGGGTTAGCCTGCTCGATCGCCTCCATCGCCCCATCGACTAGCTGCCCAATGGTCGGCTGTTTCGCCTGGGCCTGAAGCGTTGACCACCGAGCTGCCTCGGGCACGAAAAAGGCATTCTCTGCCCGGTACTCATCGGGATCTTCGGGGTCGGCCCCTTCGTACTCCCCTTCCCCAGTCATCAGCTTTTCATGCAGCTGCTCAAAGGCATCAGAGATGTACTTGAGGAAAATCAACCCCAGAACGATGTGCTTGTACTCAGCCGCGTCAATGTTTTTCCGTAGTTTGTCCGCTGCCTTCCAGAGCTTCTGTTCTAGCGAGTCGTTGTCTTGGGCTTTAGCGTTCTTCGTTTTGGGCATATCAACTCGGGGTCACAGAACAAGACTGGATGGAAAACAGGCGGGAATCAGACGGCTCGGACTCTATATATATGCGATAGATATGCGATCGCATAAAGCTATGAGTACTGTAGCCGGTCAGGCCGATGCGATCGCACACCGTCCGCAACGCCAGGTCACACGCCTGCCACATCACCGGCTTCATCGTGCGCCCAGAGAAGGTAGCATTGCTGGGGTAAATCTATCTCTCCCGGAACAACCTTCAGCTTGGGGTTCATCGCCACCTCGCGAGTTTGCTGTGTTGGCTTGGGTTTAGCTGGCTTGGGCTTGGCCTGAAGATTGACTCAGTATTCGGCTTGGAGTTCAGTAGACTATCGAGGATATAGGCAGGGTTCTAACTACGCTTAGCCTTTGTCTTATAAAGGATTCAGGTACATCTAAAGGTCTAATACCTTTAACCCTTAAACCCTTTATTGCTTTAACCCTTAAACGGTATAGACTTTCCCTATTATTTGAGGAGCATCATGCTGACCACAGCGGTTTGGAATCTCAAAGGCGGCACCGCTAAGAGCACCACATCCCTGAATGTGGGGGCTGAGATTGCTAAGGCTGGATTCAAGGTGGCCTTGGTTGACCTCGACGGCCAGCGCACATTGAGCTTTGGCTTGGGGATGGATGGCACGACCCCTACCGTCTTGGATTGGCTATCAGGCAAGAGCGACCCGCTGCCAACCGATTTCAAAAACCTGTTCCTAGTGCCGGGGGACATCGGCATCTTCCAACTGGTGCCTGATGAAGATCTAATCGGTACATCCCTTAAACGTATTAAGGGTTTCGACCTTTGTATCTTGGACTGCCCCCCCAGCCTGGGGTTTGCGTCTGTCCAGGCCGTCATGAGCGCCGATCAAGTCCTCATGCCAACCCTGTACGAGCCAGCCAGCTTAAAGGGGGTTTCTGAGGCGATTGGCTTGATTCGCAATGAACGTCCCGATGTCCCCGTGTCGGTTTTGCGCTGCCGTCGTCGAAGTCGCTTAGTCCTGAGTCGAGAGGCCGACGACATGCTGATTGCTGGGGCCGTTGATATGGACTACCACCTGCTCCACACCAGCATCCCCGAGAACATTGCGATCGCAGAGAGTATTGCCCAGCAAAAACCCGTTTTCGACTATGACGCTAAAGCTCCTGGGACGATTGCCTATCGCTCCTTGGCCAAGGAACTGATGAAGATATGGGGGTTGAAATGAATAAGCCACGCATGGGCGGCATGAAGCTGAGTGCCTTTGGGATGCAGCCGTCAAAGTCAGACGCTGAGACCCCGCCTCAGCCAGACTCATCACCAGAGCCCGGCCCAGGTCAGACAGAGCCAGAGACTAAGCCCGCAAGAGCCAAGACAAACTCGGCCAAGGGGAAGTCAGCAACCCCGGCTAAGAAAGGGAAGCGTAACGCCGTCATGGCTAGCATGAACATCAAGATTCAGCGTGAGCAGCAGCAATGGCTTCAGGCCACAGCCCAACAAGTCAGAGACAACAACGACACTCCAGTTAGCCCGAGCGAGCGCTGCTACCCTCAGCATCTAGTCGGGGCAGCAATAGACCTGCTTCAGGCTGCGGACGTGGACTGGAGCACGATCAAGACCGCAGAGGATCTACGAAAGGCTTTAGACCTTTAACGCTTTAACCCATTAACCCTTAAACGTATTAGACCTTTATAGGTTTAAGCCTTTAGACAATGAGATCGGCTTAGGGCTCATGGGGACTGTCGTGGATAGACCCTAAAACGGTTAAACCCATTAACCCTTAAACCTATTAACGTATTAGACCTTTATAGGTTTAAGCCTTTAGATGACGGGATCGACTTGAGCATCTGGGGTCGCTCGTGACCCGCACCTCACAAGGGTTCAACCCATTAAGGTATTAACGTATTAGACCTTTATACCTTTAGATGTACAAGGGTTCAACCCATTAAGGTATTAACGTATTAGACCTTTATACCTTTAGATGTACTAGGACTAAATAGTCCTCGTGTCAGGGTTGGACTTAGCCCATTGACTTCAGGCTGCTGGTGTCAGCGCTGGGGATGGCCCAGAGTGAGATCGCACTACATCACAGATCAAAGGCGTTGAGTTTTCTCTATCTGTCGCCAGGACGGGTTGATTCTGGCTCAAGACAAAGCCCCCAGCTAACGTCTAGGAGGGGGAACGACACCCCTTATTAGGTCTAGGGGCGATTCTAAGCAGCCTGCTGCGCCAGTCCTGGGCTGATTTTAGGGTCGGTCTTGGCCTGATTCGAGAGCCAGTCCGCTTCCGCCTCTGCAAATTCGGTGAGGGAATCGAAATCAAAGGGATGGGGGCGGGGTCTACACAGAACTTCAGTGACAGATAGATCAACACTGAAGCTCTGTGCAGGGGGCTCCTTGGTTGCAATCACGTCCCTGATTCGCTCCCAGCCTGCCGCTCTCGCCGCACCGCTGGCCCATTGAGCCTGCTCTAGAGCCGCTTCGATAATCACGTCCCGATGTTCAGCTAGCCACAACTCCCGCCGCTGGCGAGGGCTGATGGGTTTGCCTTGCTGGGATGCCTTATGAATGGCCTCAGCCACGTCCTCGGCAGTCTGGGGCCGGTACTGGTGTCGCCGTCGTTCTTGGCTATGGTGCTGGGCCTCAATCCCCGCCATCCCCAGCAGGCGATGGAATGCGGTCACGGCTGGGGTATGGGCGGTGAACTGATAGCCTCTGATTCGCTGGTTGATTTTAGTCAGGCTGGCGATTGCCTGAGCATTCTTAACGGCCCAGGCCCAGGCTTCCAGCACCAGGGGGCTGGTCTTGTCCCATTGGTTCAGCTCCCCTTGCATCACTTCCCTAATCCCCGGACATTGGCCCAACAGCCCCGCTAAGCTCAGCAGCCGGTGGGATGCCGGTAGGGCTGGGATATTGCCGACTAGGGGGGCGTAGAACTCAGTTAGCGCGACGGCTTTAAGGGCTCTCCAGTCTTGGATCTGTGCCCATAGCTCGGGCTGCTCCCATTGCAGTTTCAGCAGGGCCGCGAGCTGGGCCTGGCTGATGGCGCTGCGATTTTCAAGGTGACACGCTGCCCAGAACTGAGGATCTTCCAAGAGTTCGATTGCCCCTAGACGATCCTCCATATCCCAGCGCTGCTGCCGGGCAGCTTCAATCGGGCCTCGGGGCTCTTGATTGCCCTGCCATGCTGCTAGGGCTAGCCGGTGCCGTTGTTCGGCTTTGGCTTGGCTTGGCGCTTTGCCTAGGGTTCTGGCTCGGATGCCCAAGTCGCTTTCATGGATTTCTGCAAGCAGGGCTGCTTGCTCCGTCGCGATTAGCTCACTGGCGGGTTCGCCCTGAATGATGTCCCAGCCATTGCCCGCCCACTCAGCTTGGAGGCATTCTGCTTTCAGGTGAATTTCTCGGGCCTGAATCGCCAGCACTGCCGCCAGTTCTGGGTAATCCTCCACTGGGGGCCGATGCCCATCTGCCAGCCGGTCTGCTGCCTCTTTCAATCCAGCCGATCTCAGGGTGGAGACGGCCCCCTCGACGGCCCCTTCCCTGGTTAGCACTGCTTGCCAATACTCTGGCCTCAGCACTTCTAAGGGGGGAGCGCTGGGCATTCCGCGCCGCTGCAAGAAGATATGCCGCGCTGTAATCAGTCCGCCGCCAATGGCAGCTCGTACCCGTTCCCCCCGCTGAGATGCGGCTGATGCTGACTCTTGGGGGCTTGAATACTCGAACTGCGCGGTGAAGTAAGGCTGTTCGATTGACACGCCTGAGTTGAATACGGGGGTGAAAATCAGCCAGTCTGGTTGATGCTGAGCAATCCAGCCATCGGGAGATTCGGCAAATTGAGAGCGCATCTTGGCAAAGCTGTCTCGGCCATCAATGCAAAAGCCTTGTTTCTCCGGGAATATGCGCCGCAGCAGTCGATGGATCTTCCGGCCCTGACCCCGTGACCCGGTGGGGATGGCGACCTTCTCCCCGCGTTGGATTGCTTCAATCAGTTGCTCTAGCCAGCCGTGATAGCTGAAGTCAAGGCCGCCGCTGGTGCCCTGATAAAGCAGAATCGCCATTTGGGTGGGTCGCCGTCGCAGGTCGATGTACTCGATCTGGCTGGGGCTAAAGCCGCCAATCCTGGCCACTGCGTCAATCACGGGCTGGTAGATCCCGTCTTGGGCCAGCACGACCATCTGGGCCTTGCTGAGCTGGTCTGTGATGGCATCTCTAGCCTTGCTGGGGGATTGGCCTAAGCTGCCTTCCCAAGAACGGGGTAAGACTTCATTAGCCTCATCAATGGCGATGATCGGCCAATCCCGATCGACTAACTTGTGGGCTGATTCGGGGCAAGTGGTGATGAATGAAGCCGTGTCAGCTTCAGGATCAAGGTGACAGGTAGTGCCCAGTCGAGCTGAGGTGTCTCGACTTAAGAATCGAGTGGGGGCGTAGGTAGCGGTGGGTTGATTGGCTGATTTAGCTTCATCAATCAAGCCCTGGATAGCGCTGCTGGTTTTGGCGGTGCCCTTTTGCCCATTCAGGATCACCATCCGCCGCTCTCCGCCCTGGGGTAGGGTCAGGGGGCTGAATTCACCGATGGGCGCATCCGCTAGAGGCCGCACTTGCTGGGCTGAGAGCAGGCTATTCAGCAGCAGTCGAGCTTGAAGGGCAATGGCTATCCATAGTCCGCCCGAATCATCTGCCCCAAAACTCAGCCGTTGCAGCAGTCGGTAGAGGCCGATGCCATTCCAGTCGGTTAGCTCCTCTTCGCTGTCTGCCTGCGCTAGCCAATCGGCAAAGCGGGTCACCTTATCGGCAGGAGATAGCGCCTGCTCAATCGTTGCCAGTGCCCACCGCTGCCGCTGCTCTGGGGCCAAGGCGGCTAGGGCATCATCGAGTCCTTTGCCTTGATT
>PXDR01000308.1 GCA_003566335.1 Cyanobacteria bacterium T3Sed10_344R1 | reverse complement strand
GTTGCGATCGCAAATCTGCTGAAAAAAGCTGGCGTGGCCCAGGTGGTGATGTGCGACTCCAAGGGGATTATCTCGACCCAGCGCACTGACCTGAATCCGCAAAAGCAAGGGCTGGCGGTGGCGGACAGCGGCACCCTGGCCGACGCCCTAGTTGGCGCGGATGTGTTTATGGGGGTGAGCGTGCCCAATGTGGTGACGGTGGACATGGTCAAGTCCATGGCGGCGGGGCCGATTATCTTTGCCATGTCTAACCCAGTGCCGGAAATCCAGCCGGAGCTGGTGCGGGGGCTGGTGGCGGTGATGGCTACGGGCCGCAGTGACTACCCCAACCAAATCAACAATGTGCTGGCCTTTCCCGGCGTATTGCGGGGGGCGATGGACTGTCGCGCCCAGGCAATTACCACCGAGATGTATTTAGAAGCGGCCCATGCGATCGCAGCCCTAGTGCTGCCTGATGACCTCGACGCCGAGCATATTATCCCCTCGGTGTTTGACGAACGGGTGGCCCCCGCCGTCGCCGCTGCCGTGCAGCAAGCCGCGCGGGAAGCTGGAGTGGCGCGGAAGTAGACCGGATTTCCCCCCATCTGATATAGTGTAAAACCGAGTTCGAGCCGCGCAATTTGCGGCTGAACCCCGGGCGGTTAGCTCAGTTGGTAGAGCGCCTGCCTTACAAGCAGGATGTCACTGGTTCGAGTCCAGTACCGCCCATTTTTTAATCACGGCTATCATCACATCATGGAGAGATGAGGATGCCGAATCAGCCATGACCCAAGCCACCCAGCGGCGGAAGAAACCTTTTTCTAGCTTCACCTATCGGGAGGCGTTTAAGCACTTGGGCATAACGGCACTCAGTCGCTGGCAGCTCAAGGCCGACCCTGTGCCCCTGAGTGACTTTTTTCGCCAACGGTTAGAACGCCTGCAACGGTTTGATCTCGAAAGTCTAGAAGTCTCTAAAACCCTGCTGATCGATGCGATCTGTGAAGAGGGGCTAGAGAGGTGCGATCGGCTCAAGGTTTGGAAAGGGGCTTATCTAGAAGGGGAAACCGTCTGTGGCAATGCTGATTATTTAATTGCCGAGCGGCGAGCCTATTTAGAAGCTCCCTTTGCCTGTGTGATTGAGGCCAAGAAGGATGACTTTGAGCAGGGGACTGCGCAATGTCTGGTAGAAATGAACACCTGCCAGTGGATCAATCGGCAGTTGGGGCAAGACTTTACCATCTACGGCATTGTCACCAACGGAGAAGGGTGGAAGTTTTATCAGCTTGAAGATAACGGAGCGGTGTCAGAGTCGTTGCTATATGGCATTGGCGACTTGCCAAGCTTGCTAGGACTACTGCGTGAGTTCTTTCAGTTGTGCGAGCAAAATTTGGAGCGGCGTTAGAGTCCCCATCGCCGCCTTGCATAAGGGTGACTTTGCGCCCACCCGCAACTTTTCAGGGGTTAGGGAAATCTCTGGAGGTCCAACTGAACAGAGCTTACCTTTTCAAGTAACCCCTTAAAGTGTTCTATTTAGGGTGCGATTTCCCAACTTCTGCAATTTATGGATTGTGTTGCGATGCTGCAGGTCGGCTTGCGTCTCGTGGCTTGTGATTGGCAAAAAATGGTTCGGCGTTGTCTGACTAAGCTGGCGCAGCTGTTCTGGTCGGCTGGGGGCGCGGGGCTGGGGCTGGGGGGACTGGTGTTGCTGTTGGCCCTGGGCGGGCTGAGTTTGCCGGTGTTGGCCCAAGGCAATGCTGGAGCGGGTTTGGACTACCAGGTTGGGGAGTCTTTTACCATTCAAGACGAGACGCGGTTGCGAGGGCTATCTGGGGAGTATCGCGGCTATACCGAACGGGAGCAAGATCGGCGCACTTACACGATTGTCGATGTGCAGAATCAGCAGGTGGTTTGGCAGGTGACGTCGGATTTTTCCTATTCCGACAGTGACGGCGGACGCCAGTCTGAGCGCTATGAGTTTGAGGTGAAAACCGATGCCGAAACCCGTGCCTATCTAGACGGTACGTTTGATGGTTCTGCGATCGCACTCGACTACTACACCTTTGACTACATCTGGTTTCGCATCGACCCGAGCCTGGCCCCAGGCAGCCAACTCCCCATTCTGGGGCAATCCTTCACCATCGGCTCCCCTACCACCATCAACCTCGGCCAGCGACAGCGGGTAGAGGCAATTCCCGCTCGACTTAACCAGCCCTACTCCCGCCAAATCAACAACACCGAATACGACGCCAGCGGCAGTTGGACTCTCAACGTTGAGGCAGAAACCTACTACTACGATCCCGACAGCGGCTATATCTTGCGGGGCGAGTGGCAAGCCGAGGGCGAAACCCGCACCGGCAACTTTGCCTGGCAAGAAACCCTAACCCTAGAAGACAGTTCCTTTCCCCTGCGCACTCAGACCAACTGGATCGCCACAATCTTCACGGTCGCATCCCGCCTGATCCCAGCCATCGCCATCATTGGCGTAGTGCCCTTTATGCAATGGCGTTGGCGGAAGCAGGTCGATCGGCTGCTGCTGGTCAGCCAGGACCGGATCTCTCCCAGAACGACCAGCCGCTTAACCCAACGAGCAGTCTCAGCCTGGAACCCCGCCAGCCTCGACTTCCACGATTTGCTGCCTCAGGACGAGCAGTTACGCCAAGCCAGCCTGCATCCTTGGCTAGAACTGCGCAACGGGCTGTATCTCATCAACGACCTGAACAACCATCTGGGGGTGGTAGATACCCAAGCCGACCAGTACCTCAACCATCAAATTCTGCCGACTGAGCTGGACAACCTGACCTTGCTCTATCGGTTAGCCCTGGGCGTTTCGGAGATGGATCTCGGCAACAGCAGCCAAGATTCCCTGCCCCACAGTCCGCCTCCCACTCTAGATCTATCCCCCTATGCCGTGCCATCCCGTGGATTTGCCTGCCCAGATCCCTACGGCATTTCGGTCTACACCGACCATGCAGGCTTCGATCGCAGCCGTCAGCCCGACTATCAAGCCACGATTGAGCTGTTGGCCCGGCGGCGGGTGCTGGACTTTACCCTGGGCCAAGCCCCCCTCTCCCCAGGATCTCACCTGAAAAAGGTAGACAAAATCTTGCAGGAAAATCCCCGCACGGTGTTGATGGTGGGGGATGACGACTTGGTTTCAGTTAGCTTAGGGCGACGCGGCATTGCGGCTACCGTGCTAGAAATTGACCCCTACACCTGCGCCCTCATTCAAGGGATTGCCACCGTAGAAAACCTGCCAATTCAAGTCTGGCAACATGACTTGCGGCGAGCCTTTCCCCGAGATTTTGACGGGCTTCATCAGCGGTTTGACTTGTTCGTCACCGACTCTGATTTCACGATTGAATCGTTTTTCTTATTCTTGACCCGAGGCTTGTCTTTGCTGCGGGTGGGGGGCGTGGGCCTGATTAATTTCGAGAATAAGCGATCGCAATTTTACAAAGCCCACTATCTGCTGACTCAGCTGAAGGTCGAGATTTTAGAAGAAGACAAAGCCCAGTGGCGCTACGTGATTTTGCGAAATACCCAGGTGGAGACAGGCCGGGTCTATCGCGGCAAATCCGTTCACATCAATTACCGCACTGAAATTGGCCTAGCGGAAGCTCGCTATTCTTCAGTCATGTTCCGCATTGGCCGCACCCAAGACACCCAGATTTTGCTCCAGCCCAATGCTGATTTTGGCGCGCAAGACAGCAGCATTTATGACTATGACTAACAGAATGCTGATCTAACCGGAAACTAACCAACGGCTATGGCTCAAACTGCTCGCTTTTCGATTGAACCGACCCGAGATGCGGATCAAATTATCCAAGCCGCGCTGCCAGGCTTGAGCGATGTGGAGCAGTGGGTTTCATCTGAAAAGCTGGTGTTTTTTCTAGCCCAGGAAATCTTCATTGCCTTTTTAGCCTACAGCAATCCTCGGGTGAGCCAGTTGCCGATCGGGGTAATTATGGGCGGTTTGGAAGATGAAGGCCGGGTTTGGATTGAACTGTTATCGGTGCATCCCGCTTATCGGCGCTTTGGGGTGGCGACAGCGCTGGTCGAGGCGCTGAAAACCAAGGCTGACGCCATCCAAGCCCGAGGGCTAATGGTGGATGTGGATGATGACAATACCGCTGCCCAAAAGTTCTACCGCCAGCTGGGCTTCCGTAAAGTCGGGCAAATCAAGCAGTACTACTACGACGCTTCAACGGCGCTAATTTTCTTCTGTCCTACCTGATTACGAACTGCCAGATCCCGAACTGCCAGATCCCGAACTGCCGGATTGCAACCCTGAGATTGAGCCACACAGACCGTTTAGTAAGATTAGTAAGACCGGCCTCGCCAGCGTTTGGGGGTGCTAGAAGCCGATAGCGCAATCCGAACCACGGCTAAAGGATCGGCCAATGGTGATAACCAAAACGCCCAGCGTCCTTGGGCTTGGGAGAAATCATAACTGGGTGCGATCGCAGCCACTAAACCCAGCCGCATCATCACCAGCGCTCCATTGAGCCCCAGGGCGGCCCACAAAAACGGCGACGCATAGCCCAGACCCCACACCAGCAGAGCCAACAGCGGTAGCAGCAGCCAAGGTAATCCCTGCACCGCCGCCAAAAAAGCCACATCGGCCCAGGTCTGGCCCCCCGAAGCCGCATCCTTCAAATCGAGGGAGCGGCCCCACTCATCCCAAGTTTCCTGCGCCCCCTCGTACATCCGCCCCTTCAGCAGCTTGGCTCCATCCCAAAAGCCGACTCGTGCTCCGGTCGCTGCCGCCGCGCGGGCCAGGGTGACATCATCACAGAACGACCCTCGGGCTAGCTCATAGCCCCCCAGCTTTTCTAGCAATTCTCGCCGACAGAGAAAGCATTGACCGTTGGCCATCACCCGCTCGGAGGTGCCATCCCCACCCCCCGCCGGGCCAAACCGATAGACCAGGGTGGTCAACAGGGCGGGCTGCAGCCACAGTTCCCCCGCCGTCTTCAAAATAAATTGGGGCGACAGGGACACCAGGTCATAGCCTGCCGTCTCCGCCGTACGAATTAGGGTGGTGACTAAACCCGGCTGGGGCTGCGTATCGGCATCAATGCCCAAAATCCAGCGGCTGCGGGGAGAGCTTTGGCAAAACCCGGTATGCAGCGCCCAGGGCCGCCCCACCCAGCCCACTGGCAGGGGATCATCGGTGATCAAACGAAAGCGCGGGTCTCGCTCTCCAGCCGTCTTCACCAACTCCCGAGTCCCGTCTTCTGAGCGGCTATCAACCACCAGAATCTCCCGCACCTCGTAGGTCTGACTGCTCAGCCCCGCTAAGCACGGGCCAATTCGGTCTGCCTCATTCAAGGTAGGCACCACCACGCTGACTGCGCCAATTTGGTCGCCAGAAGGCCGCTGGGGGGCTAAGGGGGGACGTCGGCCCGGCCCTTGCAGCAGTCGAGCCAACAAAATCATCGTGGCAGTTCCCTGCCCCATCAATAGCGCTAAGGCAACACCAGACCAAGCAGTCAACGGATCCAGCATTACTTCATCACTGCGCCCACCGGGGGACGGTTGGGTTCGACAGCCAGATCGGAGCCGCCGCGACCGGGCTGCAAGGCGATTTCTTCCTCAGTGGGCACCAGGTACCAGCAGACCAATGCTGGCAGCGCCCCAACAACCAGACCCAGCAGCACTGGAACTACCATGCCTGCCCCCAGGCTCATCACCATGGCAAAGGCAAAGTTCGCCAGGTAAACCACGATGGGCAGGTTGAGCTGCGATCGCACCCAGCCCGTCGTCTTCACCTGACCACGCCACAGCAGCGCCGCCACCGTCATAAACACCGCCCCAGTGCCAAACCAACCGGCAAAGTTCTGATAGGGCATACCAAAAAAGGCCCCCGGCTGATGCCAGTACCAGAACGGTAAATCGGTCTGGCTCATGGCCGGGTCTAGCACGAAGTCCCAGGACATCAGCAGCATGGCCCCAACGCCAATGCTGGCCAGCTTTGCCACCAGCGACACCTGACCCAGCCCCGCC
>PXDR01000047.1 GCA_003566335.1 Cyanobacteria bacterium T3Sed10_344R1 | reverse complement strand
TCTTCCGATCTGTTCACTCAGCTTCTTGTACCCATAGTTGCGGGCGTCAAAGGACGGCGAAAGCTTGGTAATCTTGGCCCCTTTGGCTCTCAGCTCACCAAGCTTTCGCCGTCCTTTGACGCCCGCAACTATGGGTACAAGAAGCTGAGTGAACTGGTGCAAGCTAGCCAGTGGTTTGAAATCCGCCGGGCAAACAAACGGTTTATGGTTCAATTTAAGGCAGTACCCTGAATCTAATCCCCTAGTGGGGGATAAAGCGCCCCATTTGGATACAAAATCCGCCCAAACCGGGGCTAAAAGCGCCCACAACCGGACGGTTTTGACCGAAGATGGATCAATGACTGGTCGAGCTAACCGTGCCGCCTACGGTTTGGTTGTGGCCCTTTCGCCATTCCCCGGCGCGTCACTGCGGACTCCTGCTACGCCAAGCTGACATTTCCCATGAGCAACCCGGCTTCCGTTGTGGAAGAATTGCTGCACGTCTTTCCCGACTTGCGGCCTCAGGTATATTTCAAAACTTCGCTGACGGCCCTCTCCCACGCCATGGAGGATCAGGTGCTGGCTGGATCTGAGCAGCCGCTTGTGATCGCCAGTTTCCAGCAGGAGCGATTCTATCGGCAGGAAGCGCATCGCTATAGCCGGATTGCCGAAATCAGTTCCCAGGTTTATGTGCTGGCGGCGGCGGGCACAAGCTTTAGCAACAGCACTGACGGTTACGAAACCATTGCCTTTGATGATCACGATGCCCTGATCCAAGAGTGGCACTTGGTGGTGTTGGGTGAGGGCTATAGCGCTTGTCTGGTCTGTCGGGAGCGCAACCCGATTGCGGCGGCGCGTCCTGGGGGCAGCTCTAGCGCTGCCATGGAGCAAGTTCGGCGGTTTGAGGGAATCTGGACGCTGGATCGCCAGGTCAGTCAGCAGGCAGCTCGGCTGATGCTAGACCGAATTCAGGTTTATCGCCCTGAGCTAACCCCCAAGATTGACCAGGCCCGGAAGCAGTTCTTTCAAGCTGCGATCGCACCTGCAAACGCCGCTGTGTCTGACCCGGATCCCTTTGCCCAGCGGCTAGTCACCTATTTGCAGGCAGGACAGTACAAGCTGCTCAAAGCCTATAAAGCAATCTCAGCCCAGGAGCGCCGGGAACGGCTGGTCAACTCCATCACCACCGCAATTCGTCGATCGTTAGATCCCGGCGAAATTTTTCAAATTGCGGTGCGAGAGTTGGGCCAAGCCACCGATGTCTGCCGCTGCTTGGTCTACCGCTGTGGGGTCGATGACCTCAGCACCCTGGTGGAGTATCAACACCTGGGCGACAACTGCGGCAAAGGGGGCAAACGGGGCAAATCTTTGATTGGCGAAGACTGGCCCCTGCAATCGAGCCCTCTGTTTCAACAGGTGGCCCAGCAACAAGAAGCCCTGGCCATTACCGATACCCGGCAGCCTGAAGGGGCTGATATGCCTGACCTGAAGCCCCTGGCTAAGCTGATCGACCGCTGGCAGATTCGCTCTTGGCTGTTGACTCCCTTGGTCTACCAGGGCCGCTTGCTGGGAATGATTGAGCTTCACCACTGCCAGGACGAGCCCTATGCCTGGAGTGATGATGATTTGGCCCTGGTGGATGCGATCGCAGCCCAGCTCAGCGTTGCCATCATCCAGGCCGACGCCTACGCCAACCTGGAAGACCTCAACCACCAGCTCGAAGCCCTAGAGCTGACCCGCAGCAACCTAATCGCCATCACCGGCCACGAACTGCGCACCCCCCTCTCCACCATCCAAGTCTGCCTAGAAAGCCTCTCCACCGAGCCAGACATGCCCCAAGAACTGCGGGAGGTGATGTTATCTACCGCCCTCACCGACGCCGAGCGGATGCGCAAACTGGTGCAGGACTTCCTCACCCTGTCTCGGCTCGAAAGTGGCCGGATTGAGTGGAACCTAGAATCCCTTTCCCTGCAAGAATGTGTGGATCTAGCCCTCAGCAGCATTTCCGCCCGGTTCTCTGACACCCCCGTGCCCACCGTCACCGCCCAAATGCCCGACGACCTGCCCCTCGTCCGGGCAGACGGCGAATGGCTGGTGGAAGTGCTGAACAAACTGCTAGACAACGCCTGCAAATTCACCGACCCGGACGGCACCATCACCATCACCGCCCAACTCCACGCCCCGCGCCGCAAGACCGCCCGCAGCAAATCCCCCACCCTAGAAGTCACCGTGGCCGACTCTGGGCGCGGCATTGAACCCGCCCGCCTAGAAACCGTGTTCGACCGCTTCTATCAAGAAGAAGGCGCGCTGCGACGCACCGCTGGCGGCACCGGCCTGGGCCTTGCCATCTGTCGGCAAATTATGGCGGGTCTCGGCGGCAAAATCTGGGCCACCTCCGACGGCAAAGACCAAGGCAGCCAGTTCCACTTCACCCTGCCCCTAGCAGGCAGCAGCCCAGCCACCGCCGCCGCTACCCCAACCCCCACCAGCAGCAGTCAAAGCCGCAGCCGTAGCCGCAGCGTGTCTTCTCAACGACGGCGGTCGAGTTAGGCCCAGAGACTGAGTGGGCCTGAAGAACTGTTACGCTTCCTCACAAACCTGTCATAGAGGGGAATCGTGGATGATACGATGCCGAACAAAAGGTTGTGAGATAACTACCCGATGGCAGAAACTCTGACTGGACAAACTCCTAAATTTGGTGGCAGCACCGGCGGCCTGCTAACAAAGGCCACCGTCGAAGAGAAGTACGCAATCACCTGGACAAGCAAAAAAGAACAGGTTTTTGAATTGCCTACTGGCGGCGCTGCCGTAATGAATGAAGGCGAGAACTTGATGTACTTTGCTCGTAAAGAGCAGTGCCTAGCTCTGGGCACCCAACTGCGCACCAAGTTCAAGCCCCGGATGGATGACTACAAGATTTACCGGATTTACCCCAATGGGGAAACCCAGTATCTCCACCCGGCAGACGGCGTCTTCCCTGAAAAGGTGAACGAAGGCCGCGATGCCGTGGGCACCATCAACCGCAATATCGGCAAAAACGTCGATCCGGCGAAGGTGAAGTTCAGCGGCAAAGCCCCCTACGAAGTCTAGGGCCAACCCTAGGCGACTGGGACTGGGGCCTATCCCCAGACCCACCGTAGGGTGGGCACCGCCCACCACTTCACCAACGCTTTTCTACTCAGGGCGCGGCATTGCCGCGCCCTGAGTTTGTTTTGAAGACTGCAAATCCTGTCGAACAGCAAGTCAGAAACCAAGTTTCTATCCGTCCTGTGCTGCTGCCCTAGGGCAGCATCAAGCCTAAACGAATAGACTGCCTAGCTTAACCAACCAGCTCATCCAGCCGGGCCAGAACCTCTTGGCTGTGGATGGCAGGGCGCACCCCCAGGAAAATTTCTTGAAGTACGCCATCAGGGTCAATCAAGTAGGTATGGCGTAGGGAACGATAGCCCAGCCAGGAGCCGTAGGCTTTGCTGACCTCTCCCGTGGTGTCAGACAGCAGGGGAAACCGCAGCCCTTCGGAGTCGCAGAAGTCGGCATGGGAGCTGACGTCATCGGCGCTGACCCCAATCACCTGGGCGTTGCGGTCGATGTAGTCTGGCAAGTCTTGCTGGAATCGCTTGGCCTCTAGGGTGCAGCCAGAGGTGAAGTCTTGGGGATAGAAGTACAGCACCACCCATTGCCCTTGATAGTCTGCTAGGGATACTTCCCCATCACCGCTGTTGCTGGGCAGGGTGAAGGCTGGGGCGGGCGCGCCAATGGCCGGTTGGGGGCCACCCATTGCGATCGCATCAGGAGCCAGACCCGTCCAGAGGCCCAGCCAGCAGAGGGCTAGCAGGCTGAACAGCAGGCCGCGTCTTGAGAAACCAGACATAGGTAAATACAGAGATTCAGATTAGTCAGATTCAGAGTGAGCCAACGCCGCGACCCTGGTAAGGGTCGCCGCAAGTCGTCAGCTGGGCAAACAAGATCGGCAGAATCCGCCTAGAGGATGCCAGCCAAGTGCAACGGCCCTTGACCGCTCACGAGCTCCAGCAGCAGGGCCAGGAAGCCCACCATAGCCAGCCGACCATTCCAGACTTCAGCAAAGGGTGTCATCCCCCAGGAGGTGCGCTCGGGGGGATAGTACTTCACCTTCTTGTCCGGCTGAATCACCTCAGAGAACAGGCGACGGGGGGCACGCAGGGCTTCAACCACCATGTCGGCCATGTCGTCAATGAAGCCGCTGTGGGTGTTGAGGGCCGGTACCCGGCAGAAGTTCTCAATCCCAGCTTCTTCAGCCAGTTCGCGGTATTCAATGTCGATTTCTTGCAGAGTTTCGATGTGCTCTGACACAAAGCTGATCGGCACCACCACGAGGGTTTTGACCCCTTGCTCGCCGAGAGATGCGATCGCATCTTCGGTATAGGGCTGCAGCCACTCCACCGGGCCAACTCGGCTTTGGTAAGCCAGGGTGTGCTGATTGGGCCGGTTTAGGGCCTTCATGATCAGCTCAGTACAGCCTTCAATTTCTCGCTGGTAGGGGTCGCCTGCTTCTTCCACATAGCTCACCGGCACGCCGTGGGCGCTGAAGAAGATGTGGGCGTCTTGGGGATTGGGCAGCTTGTCGAGTTCCTGGGCGATTAGATCGGCCATGGCGTTGACGTAGCCCGGACGGTCATACCAGGAGGGGATTACGGTGTAGTTGATCCGGTTAAGGCTGGGATCTTCTAGCCAGATTTTTTCCAGCAGGCGGAAGCTAGAGCCGCTGGTGCTGATGGAGAAATGGGGATAGAGCGGCAGAATTACCAAGTCTTCGATCCGATCGCGCTGGATGCGGGCGATCGCTTCTTCGGTGAAGGGATACCAATAGCGCATACCGATGTAGATGTCGGTATCGTGGCCCCGCTCCTTCAGGGTTTGCCGTAGCGCAAGTCCCTGCTCTTCGGTGATGCGGCGCAGGGGCGACCCGCCGCCGATTTGCTGGTAGTTCTCTTGAGAGCGCCTGGCCCGAGAGCTAGAGATCAGCCAAGCCAGAGGCTTTTGCAGCCACGGCAGCGGCAGGCGGATAATCTCTGGGTCAGAAAACAGGTTGAACAAAAAGGGCCGCACGTCTTCCAACTGCTCCGGCCCACCTAGATTTAGCAGTAAAACCCCAACGCGACCCATGGCGAGAATACTTCCCTAGCTCTAATAATCTTTGCTTATCGTAACAATTAACGCCGGTTTTCACAGACCAATTTGGCGTTGCTTTCTTGACTCACAGCAGGCGATGTCGCTGGATAAATGCCCCAAGGCAGTTTGGCCGCAATCGCCCCAAACTTCAACCCCAAGCCGACTTCTGAGGTCTAAGCTGCGATCGCAGAAAGCAGAAAGCTGACGCAATCTTGCCCGATCCTCAGCACTCACCCTCAGCTCAGCCTGAGTTAATAATCACCTGATTATCTTAAAGATGCCTTTACGTTTGGCTAAATGTCCCTAATTGAACTTAATTCTTATTAAAGACTTAGGCCGGGACGATGTGCAAGCCACGGCGACTTCAATCGGAGTTTCCCCTGGGCATGGCCTCGTATAATTTGGACTGAATCCCCCTGGTTTGGGGGCTGACTCAACTTTGTTGACCCGAAAACGGCCTATGGCTGTGGCAGATCATCCCCTAGACGGGGCCATAGAGAAAGTTAACCAGCGGTTCAAAGCGGCTCAACTGGGGCTGCAGGTGGAGCGGCGCGGCCAGAAGCTTAACCTCCGAGGCACCTTGCCCCCTCGGCCAGATAGCCCTCGACTGCGGCCCCATCAGCAGCGGATTCCCCTGAAGATTCCTGCGACTAAAGCCGGACTGAAGCAAATCGAGCAACAGGCCAAGGTGATTGCCGCTGACTTAATTCAGCAGCAGTTTGACTGGCACCACTACACCCTCAGCCAGGGCAGCAAGCCCCTGGCTAGCGCCGAACTAGCCGATAAGCTGGTGGCGTTTGAACACTATTACCGCCATCGGGCCGCCGCCACTAGCACCGGGGCCGCCATCAACACCACCTGGGACAAAGC
>PXDR01000172.1 GCA_003566335.1 Cyanobacteria bacterium T3Sed10_344R1 | reverse complement strand
TGGTAGACAGCGGCTTCAATGCCTCCCAAGCGGTGAATCAGGCGATTGATCGGGGCGCTGAGGTAATTATGCTGGCGGCCAATACCGGCACCCTAGACCAAGCCCTGGCGGTACTCGCCGCCAACCAAGGGCGACTGACGGTACTGGGCGGTGATAGTCTCTACAATCCCCGGATTTTGCAGCAGGGACAGGCCAATGCCGACGGCATGGCGGTGGCGATTCCCTGGCATATTTTGGCCCATGACGATGCCGACTTTTCCCAAGCGGCCCGCCGACTCTGGGGGGGCGATGTCAACTGGCGCACGGCTACAACGTACGATGCGATCGCATCTCTAATCACCGCCCTAGAATCCCTGCCCAACCCCAGCCGCCAAGCCCTGCAAACTGCCCTGCGCGACCCCAGCTTCCAGGCTGATGGTTCTACCGATCCCGTGCGGTTCCTTCCCTCCGGCGATCGCAACCAAGCGGCCCAACTCGTCCAAATCATCCCTGGCAGTCGTTCGGGCTACGGCTACGACTACGAACCCTTGGACTGAGGTCGAAATTGCTGCACGTTCCCAAGGCATCGACCCCGATCACCTGCCCGATTGACTGCCCAACCGCAGAGCCATGGCCTACAGTCCCCCAGCCAGGGCACTGCCGGTTCCCTGAAACATCACAAACGACAGGAAAAAGTTGGTGATAAAAATGGCTAGCAGTGCCGTTACCACCGCCGTCGTGGTGGACTGCCCCACCCCTTTTGCGCCCCCCGTGGTGGTTAAGCCCCAGCTACAGCCAATCACCGCAATCAAGCAGCCAAACACAAACGCCTTGATAATCGAGCTGGTGAGATCCCAGGGGGTCAGAAAGTTGCGCACGGAATTTAAAAAGACTGTGGAGGTAATGCCGTACATGTTGGTGGAAATGACCAGCCCCCCCAACAGCCCGGTCAGCAGCCCCAACACATTCAGCAGGGGCAGCATTAACCCACAGGCCACCACCCGAGGAATCACCAGGTAGTCAATCGGGTCAGTTTTTAGCATGTGCAGGGCGTCAATTTGCTCCGTCACCTGCATCGTGCCAATTTCAGCCGCAAAGGCCGAGCCCACCCGCCCGGCCAAAATCACTGCTGTCAGCACTGGAGCCAACTCCCGCGATAGGGTGAGCGCCAGCACCCCTCCCACTGCCGTCCCGGCCCCAAAGTTGATAAATTCTCGCGTCACCTGAATCGTGAACACCATGCCCACAAACCCGGCAGTGACCAGGGCAATCAGCAAAGATTCAGGGCCAACCGCCGACATTTGCTCCACCGTATTGCGGCGATGGAGGGGGCGGGAAATCAGGTGCATCATTACCTGACCCCCTAGCAGGATGGCGGCCAGCAGACGACGACCCCACAGACTAAGACCGGACGGTTTGGCAGTTTGAGTCACAACGTTGAGTCACCGCTTTGAGTCACAACACGATAAGTTTCAGCCAATAAATTTCAGGCTCTAGGGACAGGCCAATCCTCACCAGTCTAGAAGGATTTGTCGGGGATTTAAGAATTCTCACGACTCACCACCATCCGCTCAGCTTCCTTCTACAGTGAGATGGCCTACTCGTTCCGTTAGGGCATTCTAGATGCAAGCCATGCCATCGTCCCAGACTGCTATGGATTTTTTGCGATCGCTGCTGCTTACCCTTGTGATCAGTTTTCTGGCCCCTTTGGGCATTGTGGGACTGCTCTATGGCTTTGCCTTAACCTTGGGGCAGGTGCCGGTTTCAGCTGCTCTAGGAGAACTCGCCGTTGATCAGCTCAACGCATTTTTAGGCACCCTCGGGGGGGGCAGCATTCGTTATGGGCTGCTGACCTTGGGCGGCGTGGCCAGCATTGTTGGCGGTCTCTTCGACAGCTTTGCCTTCTATCGCTACCAGAGCATGCGCGGTCACTAGACCAGGCAAGCCCATTTGCCAAAACCGCCCCCCAACCCAAGCACGACTCGGACAAAACTCACTATCCTGGAGAATGGGCTTTGATCCGCAAGGTTTCCGCCGGATCAATCATCAGTCTTGTAAGACAGGGTTAAGGCGTGGGTATGACGGCAATGAACCAAACTTGCAACCAGGCATTGAGCAAGTCGGGTCTGTTTAAATTCCGAGGTTGGCCCAGGGTGGTCTGGAGCTTGGCCCTTGGTCTACTGCTGATGCTGGCTTGGCTGAGTTGGCCCCAGGCCAGTTGGGCGCGCGAGGCAACCGCTATCCAGCCCTATCTCGATCGGGTTGAGGGGCAAGTTAACGAGTTCACCCTAGACAATGGCATGAAGTTCATTGTGCTGGAGCGCCATCGGGCTCCGGTGGCGGCGTTCATGATTTACGCCAAGGTTGGGGCGGCGGACGAAGTCGATGGCAAGACTGGCGTGGCCCACTATCTAGAACACATGGCCTTTAAGGGCACTCAGAACATCGGCACCGAAGATTACGCGGCAGAGCAAGCGTTATTCCAGCAGATGGATGCTGTGTTTGACCAAATTTTGGTTGCTCGGGAAGCTGGGGATGCCGAACAGGTTGAAGCCCTAGAAACCGAGTTGGATCAGCTCCAGGCAGAAGCCGCCACCCATGTCATCCAAAACGAGTTTGGTCAAATTGTTGAAGGGGCTGGGGGCGTGGGGCTCAATGCCACGACGTCTGCCGATGCCACCCGCTATTTCTACAGCCTGCCCTCGAACAAGCTAGAGCTGTGGATGTCCCTAGAGTCGGAGCGGTTCTTAGAACCCGTCTTTCGGGAATTCCACGAAGAGCGCCAGGTGATTTTAGAAGAACGCCGGATGCGGGTCGATAACTCCCCGATTGGCAAAATGATTGAGACGCTGCAAGATACGGCGTTTCAGGAACATCCCTATCGCCGCCCGATCATTGGCTATCAGATTGACATTGAGAACACGACCCGCCAAGATATCCAGAACTTTTATCAGGTTCATTACGGCCCAGATAATCTGATTGCCGCCGTGGTGGGAGATGTGGAGACGGAACAGGTGCGGCAGTTGGCTGAAACCTACTTTGGTCGCTACGAGCAGCGTCAGCCCCCGCCAACGGTGACGGAAGAGGAACCACCCCAAACGGAGCCTCGGGAATTTACCCTCACCCTGCCCTCCCAACCTTGGTACATGGCTGGGTTCCACCGACCGGCGATTACCGATGCGGACAATCAGGTCTACGCCATGATTGAAAGCCTGTTGGTGCAGGGGCGCACTTCCCGGCTCTATCAGGCGCTGGTAGAAGACCAGCAGTTGGCCCTGAATGTGGGCTGCTTGAACGGGTTTCCGGGAGATCGCTATCCGTCGCTGTTTTTGTTCTACGCCCTCACGGCTCCAGGACAATCAACGGCGGCTGTGGCTGACGCCCTAGAGACCCAGATTGAACGGCTGCGGACTGAACCGGTGTCGGCAACAGAGCTGGAGCGGGTGAAAACTCAGGCCCGAGCGGGGCTGCTGCGATCGCTGTCGTCAGATCGGGGTATGGCTAGTCTGCTGACGGAGTATGAGGCCAAAACCGGCAGTTGGCGCAATGGGTTTGATGAATTGGCCCAAATCTCGGCAGTGACGGCGGCAGATGTGCAGCGGGTCGCTGCGACCACCTTCCGCCCAGAAAATCGCACCGTGGGTGAGCTACTGCCGCAGAGTTAGGCGAAGAATTGGGCGAAGAATTGAGCGTAGACATAACGCATGGCATCACAGGGGAACTAGGTAAAGAGGGTTTTATGGCATTCGGCAAACAACAGTGGGCACCTGAGTGGGCAACTGGACTGCGCACAAGATTCGGTCAGCTCAGCCTGGGGCTTTTGGCCTTTGGGGTGGTGCTGTGGTTGGGGTGGCAATCCCCTGCGATCGCAAATCCCGCCCGCCCCTATGACCAGCTAGAGTTTCCGCCCTTAGGGGACATCAACATCCCCGACTACAGCCGCTACGAGCTGGATAATGGCCTGGTGGTGTACCTGATGGAAGATCGGGAGCTGCCCTTAGTTAGCGGCACCGCCACCTTCCGTACAGGCGATCGCCTAGAACCTGCTGACAAGGTGGGCTTGGCCCAAATTACCGGTTCAGCCATGCGGTTAGGGGGTACCGAGACCAGTAGCCCCACTGAACTGAACCAAGCCCTCGAACAGCGGGCAGCTTCGATTGAAACCAGTATTGATGCCGCCAGCGGCACCGCCAGCTTTGACGTGCTGAGCGAAGACCTAGAGGACGTGTTTGCCCTGTTCGCGGACGTGTTGCAGCGGCCAGCGTTTGACCCAGCCCAGGTGAATTTGCTGCGCACCCAAGTTCAGGGGGGTATTGCCCGGCGCAATGACTCGCCCGATGACATTGCCAATCGGGAGTTCACCAAGCGCATCTATGGGGAAACCAGCCCCTATGCCCGCACGGTGGAGTACGACACCCTCGCGGCGATTGAGCAGGAGGACATCCTGGGGTTTTACCAAGCATCAGTGCGCCCTGAGCACATGATTTTGGGCCTGGTCGGGGATTTTGACACCGATGAGATGGCCCAGTTGGTGGCCCAATATTTTGGCGACTGGCAGCAGGCAGCCGCCCCGGCATTGCCCGAGGTTGCCCCGGTTACCCAGGCGGAGTCTGGGGTGTTTTTTGTCGATCAACCCCAACTGACCCAAAGCTATGTGCAGTTGGGCCATCTCGGCGGCCAGTTAAGCGATCCTGATCATGCCGCCCTGTCGGTGATGAATGGAGTACTGAATGGCTTTGGGGGGCGGTTGTTTAATGAGATGCGATCGCGCCAGGGGCTAGCCTATGTGGTCTATGGCTTCTGGAGTCCTCGCTTTGACTATCCAGGGTTGTTTATTGGCGGCGGGCAAACCCGGTCGGAGACCACGGTGCCGTTTATTCAGGCGTGGCAGACCGAAGTTGACAAGATTCGCAGCGCTCCAGTTTCAGCAGCGGAGCTAGACTACGCCAAAAGCTCTGTGCTCAACAGCTTTGTCTTTAACTTCCAAGACCCCACCCAAACCCTCAGCCGCTTGATTCGCTACGAATACTACGGCTATCCCAGCGACTTTGTGTTTCAGTTCCGCGACCAAGTTGAGGCAACCACTGCTGAGCAAGTCCAGGCAGCAGCCCAACGCCACCTCCAACCCGACAATTTGGTGATGCTGGTAGTGGGTAACCAGGAGGCAATTACCCCAGCGCTCTCTAACCTGACGGAGGCAGGGGACGTCACGTCTCTAGATATCACCATTGCCCCTCCCAGCACCTAACTTCCCAGTACCTAAGCTGAGAACCGTCGGCGACAGCCTAGGATATCTCACAGTCACCAAAAATAGCGGCAGAATCAGCCAGGAAGCAGGTGCAGAATCAGCCAGTTCGGATAGCGAAAGACCCGGCCTTCCTGTCGGAAGGTCAGCACTGTTGCGACCAGGGGCATAATCGCCAGCAGCAACATGTAAACCGCAAGCAGCAATCCTAAGAAAATTGCTAGCGGGCCAGCAGCCACCAGAATGGTTGCCAGTCCAAAGATAAGAAAGACTCCGACGACCCCGTATATGACTAGGGTTAGCGTATAGTTCAGGGCTTCACGGGCATTGGCCTTGGCTACGTCATCCTCAGCCTTCAGCAAAATCCAAATGGGGATAACAAATCGGCCCATAACCAACAAGTTAGCCAGGATAGAGTCGCCAAAGAGCAACACAACCAGCAGGTTGAAAAATAGGGAAACGGAGCCGTGGGCCATCCCAGACTGCAGTTGTGAGGTCAAATCAGCAGGGCCAGATCGACTAGAAGCCGCGCCAGCCGAAGCTTGTCCTGCTGAGCGGACGGTTCGAGGCTGACGGCTTGACGCAACCGGGGTTTGTCCAAAAGCATCTTGGGGTGAATTTTCTGGCGGCGGCGCAAACGACTCAGCAGCGTCAGCTTCGGGGCTGCGTTCATCAGCGTGAATGTCGATGTTCAGGGTCTTTTCTAGGAAATCACTGGCCCAGGTGCGGGTGCTTTCGCGATCGCTTTCTAACAGGGTGCGGCAGAGCGATACGGCTT
>PXDR01000221.1 GCA_003566335.1 Cyanobacteria bacterium T3Sed10_344R1 | reverse complement strand
TTGTCCGATCTCTAGGGCCATGCTTTACAATCCGTTACTCAACCAGGTTAACGTTAAACCAATCCACAGTTTATCAGCGTCTTGGCGTCCGGTGGCGTATTCTGAGAGACGCCGTAAGTTTGATTAAGCCGGAGGCAACAACATCTCATGCTGGCTAAGCGGATTGTCCCTTGTCTGGATGTCAAAGCAGGGCGGGTTGTCAAAGGCGTGAACTTTGTCGATCTGCGAGATGCCGGTGACCCGGTGGAATTAGCCCAAGCCTATAACCAGGCCGGGGCTGATGAGCTGGTGTTTTTAGACATCACCGCCACCCACGAAGATCGCGACATTATTTATGACGTGGTTTATCGCACGGCTGAACAGGTGTTTATTCCCCTGACGGTGGGGGGCGGCATTCAGTCCGTAGACACGATTAAAAAATTGCTGCGGGCCGGAGCCGATAAGGTCAGCATTAACTCTGCCGCTGTGCGCAATCCAGACTTAATCAACCAAGCCAGCGACCGGTTTGGCGCGCAGTGCATTGTGGTGGCCATCGACGCCCGCCGTCGGCCTGCTTCTGAGGCTGCTGGGGAGTCTGCCCCAGGCTGGGATGTGTATGTGCGGGGCGGTCGAGAAAATACGGGCCTAGATGCGGTGGACTGGGCGGTTGAAGTGGTGAGGCGCGGCGCGGGTGAGCTGTTGGTCACCAGCATGGATGCTGACGGCACCCAGGCAGGCTATGACTTGCCCCTAACCCGTGCGATCGCAGATCGGGTGAACGTACCGGTGATTGCCTCTGGGGGAGCCGGGAACTGCGACCACATCTACGATGCCCTTACCCAAGGCAAGGCAGAAGCCGCCCTTTTGGCCTCCTTGCTGCACTACGGACAGCTCAGCGTTGGCGAAATCAAAGCCCACCTGAGCCAGCACCAAGTCCCGGTACGAGCCTGAGGGGGGAGTTCCTTAGCAAGGTTTAGGGAGCACTGCGGCTTCAATTCCTGTGGCTTAGATCGCTCTGGCTCAGGCAGTTCTGGCTCCTAAGCTCCCGCCTCGGGACTCTCACCCGGTATTCCCTAAGACGTGCCGCTTTCTTAAAAACTGTTACAATACGCAAAGAAGCTATCGCTCTATGTTTACTTAACGTATCGTCAGCTTCTTACTTCTTTAGATTCTGACTTCACCTACCGCTTTTTTCGCCAACTTCTTCTGCGCCCACTCTTCCTGCCAATATGTTGCTTTTGATTCTAATTATCGTCATTGGTCTAGTGGCCTGGGCTCTACGGCTGATGGAGCGAGCAATCCAGGGTCAAGAGTTTTCGCTGATGCTGGCCGGTTTTTTGGTAGCCTCATCAGCTGCCGCCATGATGGTGGTCTACTTCTTGATGAGCAACTACATGCTGTTTATGACCAGTTCGCCCCAGATGTCTGGGCTGGATCCGCAGCAGTTTGACCGGGCTGGCAGTGCTGAAATGCTGAATCAGATGGCGGAGTACTCGAATTGGGTGGTGCGGGCTGATGCGAGTTTGGGGCGGTAGATTGAGCTGTTGGCTGTTGGCTATTAGCTGTTGATCAGTGAGCTAGAGGCTAAACGCCTTGGGCTTAAGGCAAAAAATTTCTGAAGAATATTGGAAGCGGACTTTCCTGATGAGCTAGGAAAGTCCGCTTCATGATGGTTGTGGCAAGAGGTCCATAGCCTATGGGCCTCTTGCGATTGGCTTAGCTACCTTGACTGGGCTAGAAGGTGCGATCGCACGGGACAGCATCGTTGCCGTGCTCCGGGCGACCAAAAACGCGCTATTAAAGCAGCTGGACTAAAACAGCTGGACTAAAACGGCCATTTCCAGTGATTGATCTCATCGGGGTCAGTGCCCTGTTCGTGGGCATAGGCCACATGATCGATGATGGCGTTGCGCATTTGCTCCCGCACATAGGCACCGCGCGATCGCAAGTCAGCCACCCGATCAATCACGTCAATCACCAGATTGAACCGATCAACCTGGTTCTCAATCGCCAGCTCTAAGGGGGTGTTGATATTACCCTTTTCCTTGTAGCCGCGCACATGCAGATTGCTGTGGTTGGTGCGGCGATAGGTGAGCTTGTGGATCAGCCAGGGATAGCCGTGGAAGTTGAAGATGATCGGCTTGCTGGTGGTAAACAAGCTGTCAAAGTCCCACTTCGATAAGCCGTGGGGATGCTCGGTTTCGGGCATCAGCTTAAACAGATCCACCACGTTGACAAACCGCACCTTCAAGTCCGGAAAGGCTTCCCGCAGAATTGCCGTGGCCGCCAGGGACTCTTTGGTCGCCACATCGCCACAGCAGGCCATCACCACATCCGGCTCTTCGCCGCCATCGCTGCTGGCCCAGTCCCAAATGCCCAAGCCCTTGGTGCAGTGGCGCACGGCCTCAGCCATCGGCAGGTATTGAATATGGCTTTGCTTATCCGCCACGATCACATTCACATAGCCCTTGCTGCGCAGGCTGTGGTCAGCGCAGGACAGCAGGCAGTTGGCATCGGGGGGCAGATAGCCCCGCACCACCTCTGGGCTTTTGTTGGTCACTAGGTCGATATAGCCCGGATCTTGGTGGCTAAAGCCGTTGTGATCCTGCCGCCACACGGTGGACGACAGCAGAATATTCAGGGACGAAATCGGGGCGCGCCAGTTGATCTCGTGCTTGCAGATGTCCAACCACTTGGCGTGCTGGTTGAACATAGAGTCCACCACGTGGGCAAAGGCTTCGTAAGTATGGAAAAAGCCGTGGCGACCGGTGAGCAAATAGCCCTCTAGCCAGCCTTGCAGGGTGTGTTCGCTCAGCATTTCCATCACCCGCCCATCGGCAGACAGTTCGCCGCCGTCTTCGTCTTCGGGCAATAAGTCTGCCATCCAGGTCTTTTTGCTGGCGGCATAGACCGCATCCAGCCGATTCGAGGCGGTTTCGTCGGGGCCGAACAGCCGGAAGGTCTCCATGTTGCGGGCCATCACATCCCGCAAAAACCGGCCTAGGGGACGGGTGTTGTCGGCTTCTACCGTGGCAGACCGGGGCACATCCACGGCATAGTCGCGAAAGTCGGGTAGATCAAGATTCTTCCGCAGCACGCCGCCATTGGCGTAGGGGGTGGCGCTCATGCGGCGAGGCCCCTCGGGGGCTAAGGCCCGCAGTTCTGGAATCAGCCGCCCTGATTCATCAAATAGCTCGTCGGGCTTGTAGCTGCGCAACCACTCTTCTAGGAGTTGGCGGTGTTCGGCATTCTCGTGCATGCCGCCCATAGGCACTTGGTGCGCCCGCCAAAAGCCTTCGACTTTGTGACCATCCACGTAGTCGGGGCCAGTCCAGCCTTTGGGCGATCGCAACACAATCATCGGCCAACGGGGCCGCGTGGGAACCCCAGTACGGCGGGCTTCAGCTTGGATGGCCTTAATCGCTGCGATCGCACGCTCTAGGGTTGCCGCCATCTTCTGGTGCATTGCTTCTGGCTCAGAGCCTTCGACAAAGTAGGGCTCATAGCCATAGCCGCGAAACAGGCACTCCAACTCCTCATGGCTAATCCGGGAAAGAATCGTCGGGTTGGCAATCTTGTAGCCATTCAGGTGCAGAATTGGCAGCACCGCCCCATCTCGAATTGGGTTGAGGAACTTGTTGCTGTGCCAGGCTGTAGCCAGAGGCCCGGTTTCAGCCTCACCATCCCCGACCATGCAAGCCACAATCAAATCCGGGTTGTCAAACGCTGCGCCAAAGGCATGGGACAGGCTGTAGCCCAGCTCTCCCCCTTCGTGGATGGAGCCTGGGGTCTCTGGGGTGCAGTGGCTGCCAATGCCCCCCGGAAAGGAAAACTGCTTAAAGAACCGGGTCATCCCCGCCTCGGTTTCAGTGATGTCGGGGTAAACCTCAGAATAGCCCCCTTCTAGATAGGCTGGAGCCAGCACCCCCGGCGCACCGTGACCTGGGCCAGCCATGTAGACCACGTCTAAGTCTTGCTGCTTAATCAACCGGTTGAGGTGAACATAGGCAAAGCTCAGCCCAGGGCTGGAGCCCCAGTGGCCCAGAAGTCGGCGCTTGATCTGTTCCGGCTGTAGGGGCTGACGTAGCAGGGGGTTATCCCGCAGGTAAATCATCCCGGCAGCTAGATAGTTACAGGCCGACCAATAGGCGTGAATTTGCTTTAGCTCTTGGTCAGATAAGCAGGGGGTGACAGAAGGGGTGGCAATCATATGGGCGCTCTCAGCGGTTAATGAACTGCAAATCGGGCGTAAATCGGGCGCACATGAGTTAGAAAACGCACGACTGAACTCGACCCAGAGACTGGGCAGGGCTAAGGGGCTTTCTGGACAAAGGTTAGGCTCGATTTCCCCGATTCCAGGCCAGGATTAAGGGAATCTCAAGGTCTCATGGTGGCTAAACTCAGCGGTTGACACCACCGCGACTGCCCCAACATTTGCCTGTGCGAGTTGGGTGGCCGGAATAGAGCCTAAGTGCCAATCACATACTTGCGCCACTCTTGATGGGTGCCGCTTTTCACCTGACGCGAGACTTCAAAATAGAGGCTGCTGTGGGGTTTCCGGGGTGGATTACGCAGCGGCATACTGGCTTCTCGGGGAGTGCGGTTGCCTTTTTTGACGTTGCAGCGCACGCAGGCGGTGACCATGTTTTCCCAGGTTTCACCGCCTCCCCGAGAGCGGGGCACGACGTGATCTAAGGTCAGGCCGTCGCCAGACCAGCCGCAATACTGGCAAGTCAGGGCGTCGCGCTGTAGCAGGTTGCGTCGAGTGAGAGGAATTTCTTTGTAGGGCACCCGCACGTAGTGACGCAGGCGGATGACCGTCGGCAACGGCATGTCTAAATAGATGAATTTGCCATTGTGCTCAACCTGCTCGGCTTTGCCTTTAATCACCAAGACAACAGCCCGCCTCCAGCTCGTGATGTTGAGCGGTTCAAATGAAGCATTGAGCACCAGAACCTTACTCATCTGGCTTTTGAAAAAGGAAGATTGCAACGATGGTAGCACAGCTATTCTAGGCAGGGGTTGCGATCGCAATCCCATCGCAATCCCACCACAATCCCACTGCAATCCCTAGAATCTAGTCCCAGCCCCAATGGTTGGGGGCGATCAGACAAGGATCAGGCAAGCAAGAGGCAACGGCAATGCAAAGCGCGCAATTCCCCGCCCAGGGTTCCGCCCAAAGTCCCGTCCAAAATCTCGCCCAGGGGCTAGACCCCTTGGCCTTGGGCCAGCGGCGAGCCTGGGTGGAGGTTGACCTGGCGGCCCTGGCCCACAATGTGCGAGCGATTCGCGGCCTATTGGCCCCAGGCACTGACCTGCTGGCGGTGGTCAAGGCCGATGCCTATGGTCATGGGGCGGCAGCAGTGGCCCCGACCCTGCTGGCAGCGGGGGCGACTTGGCTGGGGGTAGCCACTGTTTTAGAGGGAATCGAACTGCGGCAGGCGGGTATTACTGCGCCCATTTTGCTGTTGGGGGTGGTGAGTCAACCGGTGGAAGTGGATGCGATCGCAACCTGGCAACTCCAGCCCACCCTGGTTAGCCCCCAGCAGGCCCACTGGGTCAATCAAGCCCTCAGCCGTCACCCTGCTGCTCCCCCCCTGCCCGTTCACCTCAATCTCGACACCGGCATGTCTCGCCTGGGTCATCCTTGGCAAGATGCGATCGCATTTGTAGACGCCGTCCGCCAACTGCCCCACCTGCGCATCGCCAGCCTCTACTCCCACCTCGCCAACGCCGACGAGCCCGACCCCAGCCCCACCGAACACCAGCATCAGTGCTTCAGCCAAGCCCTAGACCAGCTCCGCGCCGCCAGCCTCCTGCCCGACTGCATCCACTTCGCCAACTCCGCTGCAACCCTGAGCTTTCCCCACCTGCATTACACCCTGGTACGCCCCGGCCTCGCCCTCTATGGCCTATACCCCGGTGCCCACCAACGTTCTCTGATCAACCTACGCCCCGCCCTCCAGCTCAAAGCCCGCATCACCCAAATTCGCCCCCTCGCCTCCGGTGCTGGTGTCAGCTATGGCCATCGCTTTGTCG
>PXDR01000020.1 GCA_003566335.1 Cyanobacteria bacterium T3Sed10_344R1 | reverse complement strand
CTTTTGCCACCCATTCGATCCAACAGCAGGCCCAAGTAAAAAATGGCGAAGGGCCACAGCACCCTAATCAACCGCTTGACGATCATCAGCGGGCGACGACCGTAATGAGCCTCAATGGATTTGGGGTCGTAGGCGGTGAACTCACCGGGGTGGGTTGCAGCCCAATCTTCCATGCTGGTGGCAGCTGGTTTGACCGAGGATGCTGGCACCGTGACGGTGGTGACAGACTTACCTGGCGCTGGACTAGACTGGGGTGCCACTGGGGCAGGGGACGGGTTCACGGTCGATGCCTCCGAGGATGTCTCTGAAAGATTAGCCACCACAGTCATTTACCCCAAATCGGCTCATGTAAACTACTGTAACAAGGTTGGCTCAGACTCGCCCTCAAACTTCATGGGGAGATTGTGAATCAGTGCAGGCGTACTTAATAATAAAAAGGCGATAGAACGCTGACAAGGCGCAGAGTAAGGCAGGGTATTCACAGCAGGGTATTCACAGATGAGTTTCCCGCATTGCGTCCATGGGCTGCCTCCACTGTTTGATTGACTGATGGCCTGGAGAAAGGCTTAGCGCCATGTTACGTTTCCTGAGAATTGAAAACTTTGCCTTGATTGACCGCCTGGATCTGCCGTTTCAGGCAGGTCTCATTGTGCTGACGGGAGAAACCGGGGCAGGGAAGTCGATTGTGCTAGATGCCCTAGATGCGCTTTTGGGTGGGCGTACCAGCAACCGCTTAATCCGCACAGGAGAAAAGCAAGCCCGGTTAGAGGCTCACTTCACTCTCACCCCGGCGGTGGCCCGCTGGCTGGCTGCTCAATCCTTGCCCACAGCCCCTAGCCCTGACGCGGCTGAGAAGCTGGAGTCAGACCTGATGGTTTGCAGTCGAGAGCTGACGGCGGGGCGGACTGTGCGCAGCCGTTCACAAATTAATGGCGCAGCGGTAACGAAAACTCAGTTAGAGTCCTTGCGCCAGTTTTTGGTCGAAATTACGGCCCAAGGGCAAACGGTGGACTTGGCTTCGGCGGATTTGCAGCGCCAGTGGCTCGATGGATTTGGGGGCGCTAGTCTACTGACCCAACGGCAAAAGGTGGCCACAATTTATCAGGCGGCTCAACGGGCACATCAGACTTTGGTGCAGCGACAGCAGGCTGAGCAGCAGCGATTACAGCAGCTCGATTTATTCGAGTATCAAGGTCGAGAGCTGAATGGGGCTGAGTTAGCCGATCCCCAGGAGTTAGAGCTGCTGGAACAAGAGCGGCAGCGCTTGAGCCACACGGTAGAGCTACAGCAGCAGAGCTATGGGGCTTACCAAGTTCTGTATGCAAATGACACGGGAGGGGAGGCTTGTGCTGACCTGCTCGGGAAGGGTGAGGGCATCTTGCAGGAAATGTTGCGATATGACGCTGAGGTTGAGCCCATTCTCGACATGGTGACGGCAGCGCTGGCCCAGGTGGAGGAAGCGGGACGGCAGCTCAACGCCTATGGAGAAGGGCTAGAGAGTGACCCGGAGCGGTTGCAGGAGGTGGAGCAGCGGATTAGTCAACTGAAGCAGCTATGCCGCAAGTATGACCGCACACTGCCAGAGCTGATTGAGTACTACCAGGAAATCCAGGCGGCGCTGACCGGGTTGAACGGAGAGGGTCAATCGCTGGAAGCGCTGGAGGCGGCTTATAAAGCTGAGCAGGCGGCTTTGGTGGATGCTTGTGCTCAGCTCACCCAGCAGCGGCAAAAAGCGGCCAAGACGTTGGAGAAGCGGTTGGTGGAGCAGCTCAAGCCCCTGGCGATGGATCGGGTGCAGTTTCAGGTGGTGTTGACTCCGGTCAAACCTGGGGCGACAGGGGCAGATCAGGTGGCGTTTCACTTTAGCCCCAATCCGGGGGAGCCCCTACAGCCGTTGGTCGAGATTGCGTCTGGCGGGGAGATGAGTCGGTTTCTGCTGGCGCTGAAGGTCTGTGTCTCCCAGATTGATGGGGTGGAGACCATGGTGTTTGACGAAGTTGATGTGGGGGTTTCGGGGCGGGTGGCTCAGGCGATCGCAGAGAAGCTGTACCACCTTAGTCGTCAGCATCAGGTGCTGTGCGTGACCCACCAGCCGATCGTGGCGGCGATGGCAGATACCCATTTCCGGGTAGGTAAGCAGGTGATTGATCAGGCTCCCGCTCTGGGCAAAAAAGGGAAAAAATCTAGTCAAAGTAGCTCAGCGGCTACTGGAGAAGCGGTGCGGACGGTGGTACGGGTGGTGCCGCTGACTGAGGACGATCGCCGGGAAGAACTGGCCCAACTGGCGGGGGGACAGAGTGATCAAGATGCGATCGCATTTGCCGAGTCTCTGCTCTCTCAAGCGGCTGCGATTCGGAAGGGGTGAGGGGGGGAGTAGCTGTTGGCTATTGGCTGTTGGCTATTGGCTGTTGGCTAGCGGAATGGTGCGTTACGGCTATGAGCAAAGCTCAGGCTGCGCCAGTGGCCAAGGGCGTCCTGCGCTGAAAAGCTAACGGCTAACGGCTAACGGCCCCCTACTTAACTAAGGAGCCATACCTAAAGGGCTTTACAGCCAACAGCTCACAGCCAACGGCCAACAGCCCCTCATAAGCTATGTTGAGGACTGTCGAACTGGGTGAGGAGCCGTTTTGATCGAAGACGTAGCCATTGAAGCCAATCTGCGCCAGTTTTTGCTGGTGCTGTCGGTGTCCCTCGGGGTTGCGACCCTGTCGCGCATGGTGACCTGGTTTCGCAACATTCCCTACACCCTGCTGCTGCTGTTGGTGGGGCTGGGGCTGGCGGTACTGGACGTGCGGCTGATTAACCTGTCTCCTGAACTGATTCTGTTTATTTTTCTGCCGCCACTTTTATTTGAGGCGGCCTGGAATCTGCCCTGGTCGGCCTTAAAGCGAGATTGGGTGCCGATTAGTCTCTATGCCGTGTTTGGGGTCGTGATTTGCGTCGGCGGCCTGGTGCTGGGCTTGTCGCAGTTGGGGGGTGGGGTTTCTCTGGCGACGGCGCTGCTGGTGGGGGCGAGTCTGGCGGCGACTGACCCGGTGTCGGTGGTGGCCCTGTTTCGGGAACTGGGGGTGGGCAAACGGCTCACCACCCTAATGGAAGGGGAAAGCTTATTCAACGACGGCGTGGCGGTGGTGGCGTTCAACTTGGTGCTGGGGATTGCCCTGGGGGTTGAGCAGTTTGATCTCAGCGTCACGGTGACTCGCTTCCTGCTGTTTGTGGGAATTGGGGCCAGTGTGGGCGGGGTGCTGGGGTTTGGCATTTCGTTTTTGACCCAGCGGTTTGACTTGCCCCTGGTTGAACAATCTCTAACCCTGGTGTCGGCCTACGGCAGCTACCTGCTGGCGGAGGAACTGGGCGGATCTGGGGTGATCGCCGTGGTGGTGACTGGGCTGATTTTGGGGAACTTTGGTTCCCGGATTGGCATGAATCCGCGCACTCGGCTGGTGGTATCGGAGTTTTGGGAGTTCATTGTTTTCTTCGTCAACTCGATTGTGTTTTTGCTGATTGGCGATCAGGTGCAGTTTGCCGGACTAGCGGAAAATCTGGACTCGATTGCGATCGCAATTTTGATTTTGCTAGGCACCCGCGCCCTGAGTACCTTTGGTCTGGGCTGGCTGAGCAACCAAAACCGCAGTCTGCCGATTACCCTGCCCGACCTGACAGTGCTCTGGTGGGGCGGGTTGCGCGGTTCGGTTTCCGTAGCTCTGGCTCTGAGTGTGCCGGTGGCGCTGTCTAGCCGCGATGAAGTGATTGCCATTGTGTTTGGGGTGATGTTGTTCACGCTGCTGGTGCAGGGGCTGACCACCAAGCCTTTGCTAGAGCGCCTGGATTTGCTGGGGGATAATCCCTTGAAACAACAGTATCTCCAGGGCATTGCTCGGCAGATCGCCCTAAACCGCGTGTTGGATCATCTGAGTCAAGTCACCCAGCGCCACGAAGTTGATCCCGAAATGGGACGCTATCAAATCTCTCTGGTAAAGGGGCAATTAGACCGGGTTAAAACTGACCTCAAAGTCCTGATGCAAGACAAGCCCGAGCTGCAAGCCTTTGCGGCTGAGCAACTGCGAGAAGACCTGTTGGCAATCGAGTCTGATACCTATGCTGAACTGATCCGATCTGGACAGCTCAAAGCCGAGCTATCCCCAATGCTAGAAGAAGTTCTGGCGATTCCATCGGGGGAGGCGACGGCTACGCCATCATAAGGCCAGGCTTTATTTATTCCGCCCAGAGGATAGTCTCGGATGATCAGTGATACCCAGCGTCGGATTGACCGTTTTCTCCATGCCTCGGTGACTGAGTTTGTCTTGGTGGGGTTGATCTTGGTGTCGGTGGCGCTGGTGGTGACCGAAGCGGTGCTGGAGCCGGAGGTCTGGGCTCATCAGTGGTTCCGCCCGGTGCAGGACGTGCTCACCGGGCTGTTTATCTCAGAGCTGGCAGTTCGGTTTGCGATCGCCCGCAAGAAAAAAGGCTTCTTCCGCAACTACTGGATTGACATCTTGGCCGTGGTGCCTCTGGTCAGTGCCTTTCGGCTGCTGCGACTGCTGCGGATTTTGCGGCTAGTGCGGGCCGGTATTCTAATCAACCGCAACCTCAGCCGATTCTCTGCGGCGATGGGCCGCAGCCTGGGGGCGCAAATCGGCACCTTCATCGTCATCGGCCTGATTGTCATGGTGGGGGCGGTGGGCATTTACCTGGTGGAGGGGGGCGAAAACGCCGAATTTGACTCAATTCAAGAAGCCCTGTGGTGGAGCTTTTTTACCTTGGTGGCGGCAGAGCCGATTGGCGGAGAACCCACCACCGACGGGGGGCGACTGCTAACCCTGCTGGTGATGCTGGGGGGCGTCACCCTATTTGCGGTGTTAACGGGGGTGGTCAGCGCTGTCCTGATTCAACGATTGAGGAGTGCTATGGATTTTCGGGCTTTGGACTTAGATGAACTGGTGGAACATGTGGTGATCTGCGGCTGGAGCCGGGAAGGATCGCTGATTTTAGAAGAGTTGATGGCCGACCAAGACATGCGGGATACCCCCGTCGTCATCGTGGCGGAATTTTCGGAACCGCCGGAAAAAGAGCTGCAAAACCTCAACCTGTCCCAGATTTACTTCCACAGCGGCGACTACACCACCATCGCCACCCTAGAGGCTGTCGGCATTCACGAAGCGGCCTACGCGATTTTACTGGCGGATTCCACCCGACTGCGCAGCGACCAAGACCGAGATGCCCGCACGGTTCTGGCGGCGCTGACGATTGAGAAGCTAAACCCGAATATCTACACCTGTGCTCAGTTGCTCGATCGCAAAAATGACGTGCAGTTGCGGGTGGCTGGGGTAGAAGATGTGATTGTGGCCACGGAGCTAGCCAGCCACCTGATCGCTACCTCAATCCGGAATGAAGGCTCAGTAGAAGTCTTAACGGAGTTGCTAACGGTGCAGGTGGGCAACCAGTTTTACAAAGTTCAGCTCCCCGATCCGTGGCAGGGCTGGCTCTACTGGAAAGCCCTAGAGGCGATGAAACAGCAGTATGATGCCCTGTTGGTGGCCGTGGAACGTCCGGGCCACAAGGACAACCCGATGGTGAACCCACCGCCTGATCTCGTGCTGGAGACTGACGATACTCTGCTGGTAATTGCCCGTAAGCCGCCTCAACTGAAAAAACGCCGACAGTTACGTTGACCGTGAAATCATTATGAATGCCCCTAATTCCGAGTCACGATGCTGAAGAAGGTTTTGGCTTTGGTTGCGATCGCATCCGTTGTTGGCCTGATGTGGCAACGGCAGGAATCTGTGCCCTCGGCGGCAGAGACCTGGCAGGTGGTGCGAGTGTCTGACGGGGATACCCTGGTGGCGCAACGGGATGGTCAAGAAGAACGGGTGCGCTTTGCCTGTATTGATGCCCCAGAAACCGATCAACCCCTGGGGGCTGATTCTACGGCGCGGCTACAGCAGTTGGTTGATGCGGCTGGTGGGCAGGTGCATCTGCTGGTGACTGACCAAGACCGCTACGGGCGGCTGATTGCCGAGGTTTATGCCGGGAACCAACTGACCCAAGCGGTGTTGGTGCAGGAGGGG
>PXDR01000421.1 GCA_003566335.1 Cyanobacteria bacterium T3Sed10_344R1 | reverse complement strand
TGGCGGGATGGTGAGATGGCGGGATGGTGAGGGGGGGTTATTCTTCGGGGCTGAGGCTGTTTCGTTGGGGGGCTTCACCCATGATTGGGCGCATTCGGTTGAGCTGGTTGAGCGCCCAGCGAGCGGTCTGGCGGACGTCTTCATCGCCGTCTTCGCTAACATGGGCCAGCATTTGGCTGGTCTGCAAAAGCTGTTCGTAAAGTCGAGTCATGTCGCGAATGGCATTCTGCCGCACTTCCGGGTTTTGATCTTGCAGCGAGAGGGCTAAGGCCCGGTTCATGGGCTTCAGGGTGCGAATGCCAATTTCTGACAGGGAGGCCAAAATCAGACCCCGCTCTTTTGAGTCAGCATCCATCAGCAGTTCCACCATCGGTTGAATCGCTGAGGAGTTGCCCCGTTCCCCCAGTTCCCAGATGGCGTGATGGCGCTTGCCCGGATCCCCCGTGCGCAGATCCTGCACCAGCTCATCCACAATGTTGACCTTGGCCAGCTTAGACGGTTCTTCGACCGCCAGGGCTGAGTCGATGGGGGACATGCCGATGGTGTCATCGGGGCTGTCGGCAACCACTGCTGGGCCTGGGGCAGGGTTGGCGGCAGTGGTTCCAACTGGCTCAGCCGCTGCCTTGCTGGGGCGACGGCGTGAGGCGAGCAGTATCCCCCCGCCAAAGCTCAGGACCGCGACGACCGCAACGCCGCCGAGTAATAACAGGGAAGACCGCCGTGACCTAGGCTGGGTATCGGGTTCGGGTTCAGCTTCGGCCTCTGGTTCGGACTCGGGCTCAGCTTCAGCGGTCTCTGTCGGGGCGGGTTCCGCTGGTGCTTCAGGGTCTGCCGGGTCTGGATCTGAAAAGAGGGGGGTTTGAACCGCGTCAGGGCTGCCGGGGGGGGGCTCGCTGGTGGTGGTTTCGGCCCTAGCGCTGGCCTCAATTTGCTGTCTGGTGAATAAATCGGGTTGGCCCGTGGCGATAAACCCGGCATCTTCCTGAAAGGCTGCGATCGCGTCTCGGGTTTGGGGGCCAAGCTGACCATCGACTTCCCCCTCGTAGAACCCCAGTTCCTGCAAATCAGTCTGTAGAGCCTGTACCTCGTCTGCCGGAAGATCTAAATCAGCGGGCGTCTCTGGTGTCTGAGTCCCCGGCTCGGTGTTAGGCGCAGCCCCCTCTCCTGTTTGGCCCCAAGCCGCAGGGGATAAGCTCCGCCCAGGCAGCACCAGGACGGCCAAGCTAGTCAGGACAATAAGGGTTGCGCGGTGCGTCATATTGAAAAATCCCAGTGAGTGTCCCAGGCTATCGGGGCCGCTTGGTCGGCGGTTAAAGACGATGAGGCTGAGCATTGGCGGTTATCTTGCCGCAGTTGAAGCAGAGTAGCCGAAACCGCTGAAATCCGGCCCAGAAAATCTGCGTAAATCTGCGTAAATCACACCCCTAATCATCAATCGCCGTGATCAATCGCCATTAATTAATCGCCTTTTGCATAGATTGCACCCAGTCAACCCTATTTTAAGTTTGGCGATGGCTAACCCGGTGTTCCCTGGGCTAGAGTTCTTGCGAACTTTACCAACTTGGCGGACAAGCAACCCGCTAGCAGCTCTAGAGCCAACCTAGCCGATGGTATCGTCAAAGGCGTGTTTCAGCGAATCTACGGGGTACTTTAGCGCTTCGTGGGTCGGTTCTTCTCAATCGGCGGTGACGACGTCAGCCTAGGACAAGCGATGAGTCTGCCAATTCCGCTAGGGCAGACGCCAATACGGGCCGTTTAGTTGCGTTCTCAAGGTTGGCTGCCCTCTCAAGGATTTACGCCTGAGGGCTTTAAGCCATGCCAGGCGGCTACAGTTGGGCAGAGCGGGAGTCGCCGACTTTCGCCCAGGCAACGCCTCGGTTTGCCAGCCAGGTGATTAAAACTTGACGCTGGTTAATCAGGTAAATGCTGACTAGGGTGATGGCAACGCCCACCCACTGCACTGAACTCAGCACTTCTCCCAACAGCAGATAGCCAAACAATAGAGCAAAGACTGGGGTCAAGCAGGTGAGGGCGCTGAGGCTGGTCAGGTTACCTTTGGAGGCTAGGTAGAAGAACAGGCCGTAGGCTAGGGCACTGCCAAAGAAGGTGGCGTATGCGATCGCAAGCCAGCCAGAGAGCGGCAAACGCGACCATTGATCCGTCTCCTGAGCCGCTGACAGGGCGAATAGGGGAAATCCTCCCAGCACCATATGCCAACCAGTAGCCACCAGCGGGTCAGCATGGCGGCTGACGTAGCGAATCAGCACGGTGCCCACCGCCATCGACAGGGCAGCCAACAGCATCAGCCATTCGCCCCGCTGCATCAGGGCCGCCCAGAGCCCCGCTGCGCTACTAGGCAGGTCTGGCAGTTGGCCGTGAACTAGCCCCAACACCCAAGCATCAGGCAGTCCCAGCAAACTAATCCCCAAAATCCCGATCATCAACCCCAGCCAGCCTAAGGGGCCAACCCACTCGCCAAATAGCAGCCGGGCTAACACCGCCACTGCCAGGGGTTGGGAGTCAATCATCACCGACCCCAGCCCGGCCCCGGTACGGGCCAGCCCCGCCGCCAAAAAGCCCTGGAAGAGGGCTCCATCAATCAGGGCAAACAGGCCAATCCACAGCCAGGCTTTCAGGGTCTTAGGTTGCGATCGCCCCAGACCAAAGGCCACCAGCAGCACCAGCAGCCCGGCAGGCAGCAGTCGCAGTCCAGCCAGGAATAACGGGGTAGTCTGGGGAATAGCCCCTTTCATCGCGACCATGGCCGTCCCCCAGAGAAAGAAAGGCGCTACGTACATCAGGCCGACAAAGGGGCGCGATCGCAAGGACGCAGGCACAGACAAGGGCGCAAAACCAGGCATGGGCAACACAGGATGAGAGGGCGCAGCCGGGGGATCACCCAGCCAGTTCCCGAACTAGCCCTAGGTCTTGATCCCCGTCCTCTTCATATTAAAGAATGTTAAGGTTTGGTGTTAGCCCACTGCCCTTCCCTGCCCTTTATTGCGTAGACCCGTTGGTTATGATTTGGCCGCTGAGACCCCGATCCAAAAAGCAGATTGCCCGGATTGAAATTACCGGTGCGATCGCAGGCGAGACCCGCAAACGCGTGCTCGAAGCCCTCAAAGAAGTCGAAACCCGCCAGTTCCCCGCCCTGTTGTTGCGCATCGACAGCCCCGGCGGCACCGTCGGCGACTCCCAAGAAATCTACAGCGCCCTGCTGAAGCTGCAAGAAAAGGTCAAAATTGTGGCCAGCTTCGGCAATATTTCCGCCTCGGGCGGCGTTTACATCGGCATGGGGGCTAACCACATCATGGCCAACCCAGGCACCATTACCGGCAGCATCGGCGTGATTCTGCGGGGCAACAACCTAGAGCGGCTGCTAGAGCGGGTTGGGGTGTCCTTCAAAGTGATTAAATCTGGCCCCTACAAAGACATCCTGGCCTTTGACCGGGAACTCACCGAACCCGAGCAGTCCATCCTGCAAGCCCTGATTGACGTCAGCTATGGCCAGTTCGTCCGCACCGTCGCCACCGCCCGCAACTTGAGCGAAGACGTGGTACGCGGCTTTGCCGATGGCCGCATCTTTACCGGCGAGCAGGCAAAAGATTTGGGCCTCGTCGATCGCCTCGGCAGTGAAGCCGAAGCCCGGCGCTGGACGGCAGAACTGGTTGGCCTTGACCCAGAGAAAACCCAGTGCTGCACCCTGGGAGAAAAGAAGCGATCCTTGCTGCGATTCTTGCCTGGCCGTAGTCAGACCCGCAATGCCGGGCTGATTCCCTACGCCGCCACCCCCCAACTGCAAACTGCCCTCAACCGACTCGCCTTTGAGATCGAAACCGACGGCATTCCCCTGTGGCTGTATCGTTAAAGCCCGGCCTAGGGCCAACTCAAGGCCAAGCAAGACAGCCGGAAGGGGCAAAATTGACCTGATAGGATGGAAAATCAGTTGGGCTAAGCAACTGACTGTGGGGTTGCTTGGTGACTGCGGCTATGACCCTAGCGGCGGTTGTCACTGCCTGGAGATGAGCAAGATACGGGTCTAAACGAATTAGCTGTTGTGTTGGGAAGGAAGGGAGTCAATGGGGGATATCGACGCAGACTGGCGCGTTCGGGCAATTCGCGGCGCAACGACGGTGAGCGAAAACTCGGTTGAGGCCATCACCGAAGCAGTCACCGAACTCCTCGACGCCCTTGAAGCCTGCAACCCCCTCGACCCCAACAGCATCATCAGCGCCACCTTCTCCGCCACCCGGGACTTGGATGCGGTCTTCCCCGCTGCGATCGCCCGACAGCGACCCCAGTGGGACAACGTCGCCCTGCTAGACGTGCAGCAAATGCACGTGGAAGGCAGCCTACCCCGCTGCATTCGCTTCTTAATCCACGCCTATCTCCCTGTTCACCACACCCAGATTTACCACCCCTACCTCCGGGATGCCCGCACCCTGCGCCCTGACCTGTGCGCCACCCCAGCCAGCCTGACCCCCCAGACCGCAAAAAATAGCGGTTCCTGATGAGCCATCAGGAACCGCTGAAATATCTAGAGCCAGCTTTGGGAGCTAGACTTCAAGATTAGTTTGGATGGGCAAAACAAAGCGTGCCCGTTAAGCACTTCAACGCCTAGCTAAGCCTCCCGACCTGCTGCCGGGTCTACCTGGGGTTCAACCGTAGGAGACGGCTTGCGATGGAAGCGAATCCCGAGGAACACGTCGTACAAAAAGCCGAAAAAGTCTTTGGCTCGGAGCAGTCCCAAAGATTGATCGCAGCCCTTGGCGTCCAGCAATGGCTTCATCTGCTCATAGGCTGGCTTGTACTTGTACCAGGGAATCGAGGGCCAGAGATGGTGAACCAAGTGGTAGTTTTGGCCCATAATCATCAGGTTCAGCACCGCGCTAGGGTAGACCCGAGCATTTTTCCAGCGGTCGCGCTCTTTGAACGGGCGGTGGGGCAAATAGTCAAAGAACAGCCCTAGAGCTACCCCCACCACTAGGGCGGGGGAAAACCAGAAATTGAACAAGTAGCCCAAAAAGTCATACTGGCAGGCTGCTACCACCAGCAGCACCACCGTCAGCCGACTCAAAAACCACTCCAGCAGCTCGTACTTGCGCCACAGCCGTCGCTTGAAGAAGTAAAACTCGTGGTAGAAAAACCGGGCGGCAATCAGCCACAGTGGCCCGCCCGTCGAGACAAAATGATCGGGATCATTGTCTGGATCGTTAACGTGGGCGTGGTGCTGCATGTGCACCCGCGTAAATACTGGAAAAGCAAACCCCAACATCAAGGCGCTGCCGTGACCCAAAATGGCGTTAATGATCCGGTTGCGGTGGGCTGAGTTGTGGGACGCATCGTGAATTACCGTGCCCACTAGGTGTAGGGCTAAGGTATTTAACACAAAGCAGCTCCAGCCCGGCCAGCCCCAGGCAAAATAGCCAAAGGTTGAGACGGTTACCAGCCAAAGGGCAGCCAAAAACATTAGAAGATTTGGGCTAAATCCACCCTCGGCCTTGAGATACTCGGAAGGCACCTTCCGCATTGTCAGGGGCGTTGTTGCCACCGACATCGCTCCTCCACTCTTGCTGAACTGTCTTCGGTAGTATACGTTACGACGCATGAAGAATAAAGTTTTGTGACGTAAGCGGACTGTTTTTTTCAGGTAATCCTTGATCCCCAGCGGCATTCTGAGGAAAAATCTGGGCTGACCGCTGCGATCGCAGCGAAATTTACGGCCCAGCGGTGCCAAGGGCCGGGAGAATGGCTAGCAGACCCCGAGCCGGGCCACCAGCGGCACCGGGGGCTAAGGGATAACGTCACAGAACAGCTCAGGCTGAACGAGTGATTGGCGATTGATCAGGCAATACTAAGAATTGCTCGGGGGAGTTGCTCGGGGCAAAGGGCTGGGGACGACCTTGACCTCAGCAGTCTGGTTAACCAAACGTGATACTATCCCTAATTGCTCTTGAACCGCCAAAGTTCCCGGTTTACCCTCTGTTTGCTGACCTTGTTTCACTAAGCCCCTGAAGTCCCCCATGCAGCAACTCCGCCATGCTCTCCGCCGCACCAAAATTGTCGCAACCATCGGCCCTGC
>PXDR01000266.1 GCA_003566335.1 Cyanobacteria bacterium T3Sed10_344R1 | reverse complement strand
GCGCTTTTGCTGTTTAAACGTCCCGCTAAAACTTTCTATGCCGTCACCCCTAAATCTGCTAACACCGCCGCCACCCGTAGCAGTTGTGCCTCACAGTGGGGGGCGGCAATCAGCTGGACGCCAACCGGTAAGGGGCCAGCCTGGGCGACGGGCACCGACAGCACCGGCAGGCCAATGAACGATAGGGGCTGGGTGTAGAGCCCCAAGTGGGGCCGCACGAGTACCTCTTGGCCGTCGATGGTCATGGTGCGTTGGTCGAGCCGGGGGGCAACGCAGGGGGTGGTCGGGGCAATCAGCACGTCCACCGAGTTGAAGATCTGGGAAATGCGATCTCGGTACCACCGCCGAAACCGTTGGGCCTGCACATACCAACTTGCCGGAATCAACGCCCCGGCGAGAAAGCGGTCGCGGGTGGCCGGGTCAAAGTCCATGGGGCGCGCTTGTAGGCGAGCAAGATGAAGATTACTGCCTTCGCAGGCGGTGAGTAGATAGGCCGCAGCCCGCGCCCGTGCGGTTTCTGGCAGGGTGACGTGGTCTGTGACGCCTAGGGCGGCCACCACTTGGGCCAGGCCAGCAGCAACCGCATCGTCCATGCCCCGAGCGAAATGATCTCCTGCGATCGCAATCCGTAGCCCCTCCAGTCCTCGCGCTAGCTCAGGGGTGACCGGTTCCGCCGGGGCAGTGTCACAGACGGGATCTTGGGGATCTGGCCCCTGCATTGCGTCAAATGTTGCCGCCAGATCCGGCACAGTCTGGACAAAGGGGCCAATGTGATCCAAGCTGCTGGAAAACAAATAGGCTCCGGCTCGGGACAGTTTGCCGTAGGTCGGCTTGAGGCCATAGACCCCGCACAGGGCCGCTGGGACGCGAATTGAACCATTGGTGTCAGACCCCAAGGTTAGGGGCACTAACCCCGCTGCTACCGCCGCCGCCGAGCCACCAGAAGACCCCCCAGCTACCCGGCTGGGGTCATGGGGATTAGGGGTAGGCCCGCTGTGGGCATTGATGGTGACAAACCCATAGGCATACTCATCCATATTCAGCGCCCCGACCAGGATGGCTCCGGCCTGCTCTAGGCGGGTAATGGCGGTGGCGTCTGTGGTGGCAGGGGGATTGTCTTGGCTGATTTTGGCTCCAGCTAGGGTAATCTGGCCGCGAATGTCGAATAGGTTTTTGACTGCAAAGGGCACCCCCGCCAAGGGGCCAACTGGGTCGCCTGCTCCCAGTCGTTGATCTAGGCGCTGCGCCGTTGCGATCGCCCGCTCCGCCACCACCGTCGTAAAGCAGTTGAGCTGGGGATTACGTTGGGCAATCTGGGCAAGGGTGGCCGTCACCCGTTCCACAGCAGAATATTCACGGTGGCGAATTGCCGCCGCCACGGTCAGAGCACTTGCCGTTACGTCCAAACTCATGGTCGAAACACCGGGGCCGCTTCCCACTCATCCCCTAAAGGAAACGCCAGCAGAGGTTGGGCGATCGCAACAATCTGCACAAAGTTTTCCACAACCTGTGGAAAAACCGCTGGGGGAATCTCTAGCCCCAGCAAAATTGCAGTTTCCCGCACATAGCCCTCCCAGTTTTGCTCCGGAGGCGTGGGAGGAGTCAGGTTGCCGTGGTGTTGGCTCAGCTCAGCAATATGCTGCTGTAAATGCTGTTGCAGCGGCAGGGGTAACTGGGCAATCTGGGCTGCGATCGCAGCTGGTGTTCCGTCTTGTGCAGTCAAGCTTCCTCCTTTCGCTCAGATAGACCTGCCAGCTCCATTGAGCAGATTAGCCTACGACGACTGACTAACGGCAGCCGATCGTTTCGTCCGCAACTGCTGAATCGTCTGCCCGATCGACTCCACCACCTGAGGTAACCCTTCATAGATGGCTTGAGGGCTAAATTTCAGCAAGGTAATACCCGCTGCCTCAACCGCTACCTGTCGGTTTGCCGAATCCGACTTGACCGAGGTTGGTTTACCGCCGTCAACCTCGATGGCCAGCTTCAGGTTTGGACAATAAAAATCCAGCACCAATGACTCGACTTCATACTGGCGGCGGAATTTACAGTCCTCGACCTGACAGTTGCGGATCTCCACCCAGAGCAGACCTTCTGCTCGGGTCATCCGCCGTTTGGGCGGGGCGCTATCTTTTGGGTCAACCTCAAGCTCGGTGGCAGCCTTAGGAGAATGAGTCATCGAAGTTCATCTCAAGTGTGCTTCTAGCATCTCTCAATTCAGGCTAAGAAACCGGAGCATCCATCACCTTTTACCTAAATTTCTATGCAACTTTAGCAATCAGCATTCTGAACCCAATGCTGAAGCACGGGGGCAGAACACCCAAGGAACTCCAGCCACAGCTACCAGGAACTAGAAGTTCCTGGCTTGGCTTAGTTGGCCAAGATTTAATTGCCTAAGATGCGATCGCGGTGATGCTGCCAGAACTCTCGCCACCAGTCTTCGGGTTCTTGGCGAGGGCCGTCGTATTCCGTGGGCCGATCCGTCACCCCATCCACCACCAGACTGCCCACATAGTCGGCATCCTCATAGACGCGATCAATCTGGGTGCGAATTGCGGTGATGTCCTGTTCAGACACCGCCCCATTGCTCGTGGCCTGATAAAACTGCACCGTCACCCGAATCGGAAAATCAGGATGGCGCTCTAGGGACAGTCCCTTGGTTTCATAGAACGGCCCTTCGACTGGGCCAGACCCAATCACAGCGGCTTCGATGTCGCTTTCTCGCTGACTCATGACGATTTCCGGGGCTGACAGCAGCATCATGGGCGCACCCATGAGCTCTGGCGGATGCTGCTGTTTCAGGGGCACCTGAATCAACATCACCATATTCAGCCCAGTTTCTCCAGCCGCTGCCGGGGCCAGATCTGGGGCTGGGTCTGCTGTCGGGTCAGCCTGGAAGTCACTCAGCCGCTGCCCCGTCAGGCTGGCGCGCTCACCCTGCCGATTAAAAAATAGCCGCTGACCCCAAGCCCCCAGGGGTGAATCAGCGTCTACGGCATCTGCCGGGGTGTTTTCAATCACGGTAATGCTGGTGCCCTCACGGGTGGCCAGCAGGGTCAGCACGGCTGGGTCGTCGGGATAGGACTGATAGTTGAACAGCACCGGGTTAAAGGTGGCCGTGCCCTGACGGGGAATTGGCAAAAAGGCCGCCTGGGCGCTCACAAGCACATGGCTGTCTCGCTCGGCCAGTAGGGAGGGACTGTCGTTGGCCCAGTCCTCGGCTTGGCTCAGGTAGGCCGGGATATCGCCCAGCACCTCTGCCAGGGGCACCCGCCGCAGATCTTCGCCAGCCTGATTCCCCACCAGCACAAAGAACCGATTCAGCGGCACATCTGCCGTGATGTCTTCAAAGTTGGGATGGCGAATAATCGGCATCAGGTGAGCTTGGTCACGGCCCCCTGCCGGGGCGGTCTGGGTGACCTGGATTGTCATGTCGCTGATGTTGGGGCCAACGCTGGAGTTTTCAAACCGACCCACGTCTTCCCAGGTGAGGTTGAGGATATTGAGGCCGTGGCGTTCGACTAGGGCGCGGGTGGCCGGGTTGGTCACCATACTTTGGGTGCGTTCAATCACGGTGCTATAGCGCCGATGAGCTAGGCGCTGGCTAATGGATTCGGGGAGCGGTTCTAAAGCGGGGGGAGCGGCTAGGGGAGATGCGATCGCAGGCGATGCCCCTCCTAGCCCTAACAGCAGTAAAGCAGACCATAATCCAGGGCCAGAAACCAGTCGAGCAATCATTGGGCTACCTCTGGAGAAGAAAAAACACCACAGCACCCGCTAAACGCTCTTAAGGCTGCCCTTAGCCGTGCTGACCTAGATGTATCCAGCTTGAATCCAGAATTTTCCGAAATTAGGCCAGTTTCAATTCTGGCAACGATGGGACGGCAGCGTCCAGGGGGAAAGGGTTCGCTAAGATTGAGGATAATCTGAGCCAGCTAACCAGCCAGTAGAACAGACCGCAAACCATTGAGCCGTCAGTCAACCGTGGGAAAAGTAAGCCAAGTGATCGGTAGTAACCTTCGAGCAAATCAACCGTGGCAGCGGCTGCTGGCCTTGGGACTGATGTTCGTGCTCAGCCTGAGCCTAAGTAGCTGCAACCCCAATCAGTTCGTGCGGGCCGATGCGGATGTGCCGCGAATTGTCAGCAGCGTGCTCAGCGAACCGCGCACCTTCAATGCGGTGTTGAGCCAGGAATCCCCCAACATCTTTGGCTACACCTACGAAGGCTTGACTGACTCAGACGGCATTACTGGCGACGTGATTCCCGGCTTAGCCGAATCTTGGGACATTTCTGAAGATGGCCAAACCATCGTCTTTACCTTGCGAGAAGGGCTGCGCTGGTCAGATGGTGAACCGCTGACCGCTGACGATGTACTGTTTACCTTCAATGACCTAATCTTTAACCCCGACATCCCCACCAGCACCCGAGACGTGTTGCGGATTGGTCAGGAAGGGCTGCTGCCCACTGTCAGCAAAGTGGATGATCGGCGGATTCAGTTTGACCTCCCGGAACCCTTTGCCCCGTTTTTGCGCACCACGGGCACCAGCATTTTGCCGGAACATGTGCTGCGATCCACGATTGAAGAAACCGACTCTAGCGGCAACCTGCGTTTTTTGTCTACCTGGGGCACTGACACCAATCCCCAGGATTTAGTGGTGAATGGGCCTTATACGCTGCAGCAATACATTCCAGGGGAGCGACTGATTTTTGAGCGCAATCCCTATTACTGGAAGCAAGATGAGGAGGGTAATCCCCAGCCCTACATTCGTCAGGTGGTCTGGCAAATTGTCGAGTCTACCGATAACTCCATTGTCCAGTTTCGCTCTGGGGGGCTAGACCTGATTTCGGTCACCCCAGATAGCTTCACCCTGCTGAAGCGGGAGGAAGATCGGGGTGATTTCACCATTTACGAAGGGGGGCCAGCCCTGGGCACCAATTTCTTAGCCTTCAACCTGAATAGAGGTAGTCGGAACGGCGAACCCTTGGTCAATCCGGTGCGATCGCGCTGGTTTAACATGCTGGAATTTCGTCAGGCGGTGGCCTATGCCCTGGATCGCGATCGCATGATTATCAACATCTTCCAGGGGTTGGGAGAAGCCCAAACCTCACCCATTTCGGTACAAAGCCCCTACTTTGCCTCCCCAGAAGAAGGGGTGCCGAGCTACAGTCGCGACCTCGACCGAGCGCGGGAGCTGCTGCTGTCGGCGGGATTTGAGTACAACGACGCTGGCGAGCTGTTTGACGACGAAGGCAACCGGGTGCGGTTCACCCTGATTACCAATGCGGGCAACAACATCCGCGAGTCCTTAGGGGCACAGGTGGCCCAAGACCTCGGCGACATTGGGATGCGGGTAGACTTTCAGCCCATTGCCTTTAACTCTTTAGTCGAGCGCCTGAGCGACAGCCTGGATTGGGAATGCCACTTGCTGGGGTTAACGGGGGGGCTAGAGCCGAATAATGGCTTTAACGTTTGGTCGGTAGACGGCTCCCTCCATGCCTTTAACCAAAACATCCCCAGCGGCCCCAGTGCGATTGAGGGTTGGGAAGTGGAGCCCTGGGAACAGCGGATCTCTGATCTCTATGTCGAAGCCGCCCAGGTGGTAGATGAAGACGAGCGCCGCGCCCTATACCTAGAAACCCAGCAGCTCACCCAGGAGTATTTGCCGTTCATTTACCTGATTAATCCGCTGTCCCTCAGTGCGGTGCGAAACCGGATTGAAGGGGTGCAGTATTCGGCCCTGGGCGGTGCCCTGCACAACATCCATGAACTGGAGCTAAGCGATAGTTAGGGGCACTGCTGCAAAAACTGCTGTAAGAGTCCGATCACGACGGCAGGCTGCTCTAGCTGGGGCAATACGCCGCAGTCGGGGATGGTGCGGCAAGTGAGATAGTCCGGGTTGAGCTGGGCGAGGCGCTGGCCAATGCCACCGCTGCTGAAGCGCGATCGCACCCCGTAAACTAACCAAGTCGGCACCGTCAGCCGCCCCACGTAGCGGGCCAGATCTGAGCATAGGCTTCCCTTAAGAGAAGCTAGGGCCGAAGCTTGGGCATTGGGCTGCTGGGCCGAGGCAAGGTAGGCGGCAATG